>JAZQXQ010000356.1:0-19088 GCA_045632965.1 Clostridia bacterium | reverse complement strand
GGTGTACTGCCCCTCGGCAAATTCGCCGGCTTTCATGCGGCGGAAGAGATCGAGGGATTCTTCCGCGGGACGGTCGCGCCAGGGAGAATTCTTGCCGGGCTCCTTCAGCGTGCCGCGGTACTGACGCATTTCATCCTTGCTCAGTTCATCCACGTACGCCAGGCCGCGCTTGATCCAGTCCTCGGCGATTTCATAGCATTTGTCATAGTAATCGGACGCATAGTAAAGACCGCCTGTCCAGTCAAAGCCCAGCCACTTGATGTCGCGCTTGATGGCCTCGACATACTCGGTGTCTTCCTTGGCGGGGTTGGTGTCGTCAAAGCGCAGGTTGCAAAGGCCACCGTATTTTTCAGCCGTCAGAAAGTCAGTGATCAGCGCCTTGCAGTGGCCGATGTGCATATAGCCGTTGGGCTCGGGCGGAAAACGGGTGTGGACCTGTTGGTAACGTTCGCTCTCCAGATCCTGGTCAATGGCATCCCAGATAAAATTGGTACGTTCGAACGCTTCGTCCATAGTGATCCCTCCGTAATAAATGAAATAATAGTTTTTGACTACATAAGCAGCCATTTTGTTATTATAGCGTTTTTTTCTTGGAAATACAAGGGGAAAACGGCGCTATTTGACGTAAATCAGATCGTAGATGGCGTCAAGCTTCTTTTCACCCATGCCGTGAATGAGCAGCAGCTCTTCTTTGTAGCGGTATTCGCCCAATTGATTACGCATGTCGATGATGGCCTGCGCTGTCTTTTCGCCAACGCCCGGAAGAGTGTCAAGCTCGCTGAGCGTTGCGGTATTGAGGTTGATGAGATCGTCGATGTTTAGCGGCGGCGTGGCTGTCGGACGGGAATCGGCGGTGATATTGTAAGCAAAAATAGGTGTGCTTTCAAAGGAGAAACAATACGAAAGAACGGCACACAAAAGAGCGCCCGCAAGCAGGGAGCCAAGAATCAGCACGGCTGCTTTGCGGGCACGGTCAGGAATTCTTTGAAGAATTACACGGCCTTTCGTACTTTCTGACCTTCCTTCGTGTCTTCAACGATGTAGCCCATGGCTTTGAGTGCGTCGCGCAGTTCGTCGCTCTTTTTCCAGTCGCGGTCCTTGCGCGCCTGGGCGCGTTCATCCGCCATCTGCTGTACTTCGGCGGGCAGGTCGTTGGTTTTCTTGACCAGCAGGCCCAGCACATCGCACAGGGAAGTCAGAGCGTTCAGCGCCGTTTCAATGGCCTTCTTGCTGCTTTCGGCGGAGAGGGTGACATTGGCGTCATGCACGATTTCAAACAGCGCGCCCATGGCATCGGCGGTGTTGAGGTCATCATCCATGGCGTTGTCAAAGCGGCTGATGTAGCCCTGAATGCGCTCGGCCAGGGCGCTTTCCTCGGCGGTCATATCCTTGTCGGCGGCGTGCTGGAGGATAAATTCCATCTGGTCGCGGGCGGTATACAGACGCGTGAGGGAGGCATGCGCCTGGGCGATCATCTCGCGGCTGAAGTTGATGGGGCTGCGGTACTGGGCGGAGAGCATGAACATGCGCACGTCTTCGGCTTCGTACTCCTTGAGGATGTCGCGCACGGTGAAGAAATTGCCCAGGGACTTGCTCATCTTCTCGTTATCCACGTTGATGAAGCCGTTGTGCATCCAGTAATTGACGTATGTTTTGCCTGTCGCGCCCTCGCTCTGCGCCACCTCGTTTTCATGATGGGGGAAGAGCAGGTCCTTGCCGCCGCAGTGGATATCAAAGGTTTCACCCAGATACTCCATGCTCATGGCGGAGCACTCGATATGCCAGCCGGGACGGCCCATGCCCCAGGGGCTTTCCCAGGCGGGCTCGCCGGGCTTTTGCGCCTTCCAGACGGCAAAGTCGGCAGGATTCTTTTTAACGGAATCTACCTCGATGCGCGCGCCGGCTTCAAGATCTTCGAGGTTCTGGCCGCACAGGCAGCCGTAATGCGGGAAGGCCTTGGTGTTGTAGTATACGTCGCCGTTCACTTCGTAGGCCAGGCCCTTGTCGATGAGCTTTTGCACCAGCGCGATGATCTGGGGCATGTGCTCGGTGGCACGGGGATGCACGGTGGCGGGACGGATGCCCAAGGCCTTTGCGTCCTTGTAATACTCGGCGATAAAGCGGTCGCCCAGCTCTTTGACGGTGATGCCTTCCTCGTTGGCGCGGCGGATCATCTTGTCGTCGATATCGGTGAAATTCTGCACGAAGGTCACCTTGAAGCCGCGGTGTTCAAGGTAGCGGCGCAGCACGTCAAAGGTGATGAAGGGGCGGGCGTTGCCGATGTGGAAATAATCGTACACCGTGGGGCCGCAGGCATAAATGCCCACCTGACCTTCGTGAATCGGTACGAAATCTTCTTTTCTGCGGGTTTTGCTGTTGAAAATCTGCATGGTATGTAATCCTCCTTAAGTTGAAGTGAAGTTGTCAGGGATGGTGTGATGGAGAGGGCAGGCGCTCTCTTCCTGTGTGCAGTTTTCGCATCCGCCTGCGCAGGCGTGGCTGCGAAGGACTGTTTCAAGCTCTGTCAGGCGCTGATAGAGCGTTTCCATGCGCTCGAGCATGGGGTCGGGCAGATTGCTGTGATCAAGCGTGGGGCGTGAGCCGTCCTTGCGGCGGACGATGCGCCCGGGATTGCCGACCACAGTGCAGCCGTCGGGAACGGGCTTTAATACGATGGCGCCCGCGCCGACCTTGACGTTTTCTCCCAGCGTGATAGGGCCGAGCACTTTTGCACCGGCGCCGACGATCACGCCGTTTCCGAGCGTTGGGTGGCGCTTGCCGTGATCCTTGCCCGTGCCGCCCAGCGTTACGCCCTGGTAGAGCGTGACGTCATCGCCTATTTCGCAGGTTTCGCCGATAACGACGCCTGCGCCGTGGTCGATGAACATGCGCCGGCCGATTTGTGCGCCGGGATGGATTTCGATGCCTGTTTTGCGCTTGGCATGCGATGAAATGATCCGTGCCAGCAAAAAGTGCTTCTTTATGTACAGTCTATGCGCCATGCGGTGCATATACAGCGCGCGTACGCCGGGATAGCAAAGCAGCACTTCCCATTTGCTCTTTGCGGCAGGATCGCGCGCAAAGACGGTGGCAATATCCTCCGACAGGTGTGAGGGCATATCGTCCTCCTTTTCGATAAAAAAACACCGCCTCCTGAAAAAGGAGACGGTGATATACCGCGGTTCCACTCCGATTGAAAAGCAAAAGCTTTTCCTCTTAAAACGCTTTAACGCAGCGTATACGGCGCGGCCTACTAGATATCCTTCGGCGCGCGGCTCGCGGAGGCACTGCCCGATCTCCCGGAGCGCGCTTGCAGCCGATGACGCGCTCTCTCTTGCGGGGGATAACCCGGACGACTTTTCCGTTCATCGCCTGATTCATTATATGAAGATCGGGGGAAAATGTCAAGGGAAATCATAACGTCATACGCGAAGTGAGGGTGATGAGGGTGACGGCGGGGGTGTTGAAGATGCGCAAGGGGATTTTGTAATCGTCCGATACGCCAAGGCCGGGGCTGATATACTGCGTGACGCCGTGCACGACGCTCAGACCCACCATCGTATGATCCTTGGGGAACCATTCTCCGCCGGCGGAGGCAGGCGCTTTGAGGGCGCCGATGAAGGGGATGCGCACCTGTCCGCCGTTGTAGTGCCCGGCAAGGATCAGCGACACGCTGCGCAGGAAATCATTCTGCTCGCTGCCGGCCCACTGCTGGAGGAGATTGAGCGTTTCATCAGACAGGGGATAGTGCGTCAGGGCGATCTGCGTGTCGGTGGATTTCATTTCCTGAAGCGCGGCCTCGGTTTTGTTCAGCACTTCGAGCCGGTAATCGATGGCACGCAGCTGGGCGGCGTTTTCGGGCTTGTACTGATCCTGCCCCTGCATCAGCTGCGCGCGGCGGTTTTCATAGGCGGCACGGGTGGAATCAATGTCAAGGCCGTATATGGATTCCGGGCAGAACCAGATGGTGTTTTTGCCTACGGTGATTTTGTGGGGGGAATCCAGATAAATTGCGCCCATGGCCTCGGCGGCGAGGATGTAATCGGCCTTTACGGCGTCGGAGCTGTGGGGCGAGGTGATAATGGGCTCGGGATCTTCGTCGCCGGCGATGAAAAACACGGGGATTTCATCGGGGAAAAGCTGAAGCAGCTTTAAAAATGCATCGTAATTGCCGTCCTTGTCGCACACATCGCCCGTGATGCACACGGCGCGATAGGTATTGCCGGCGAGGATATTGGCGATGGTGGCATGATCCGCGCCGAACTCATTGCCGTGAAGATCGCTGATGTGAAGGATACGGTAATTATTCAGATCACTGGGCAGCGAGGGAATGGTGACGCTTTGCTTTTCCAATACCACACGGCCGCTGTTGACAAGATTGAGCGCCACGACGACGGAAAGCACGAGAACCAGCAAAAAAGGGTACACCAGGCACCCGGAAACATTTTTCTTTTCTTTATCGAGAAATAAATCGCGGTTTCTTTTCATGATGAAGGCTCCTTTGATCAAACACCCATCTATTATAAAGGAAGGATAGGGCAAAATACAAGGCGTAAAGCATGTAAAATGATGGAAGCGCGGCAGGGAAAAAGCTATCTTTGGCGAATTTAACGGAAGATACCTTCAAGGAGGAAAATACCTTGGCCAAACCAAAGACGATGTATGTATGTTCCCAGTGCGGGTATGAAAGCTCGCGCTGGTATGGTAAATGCCCTTCCTGCGATGCGTGGAATACGATGGAAGAAACCTCTCCCGCTGCGGCGGCTGTGCCGGCAAAGCCCAATAAGCAGCGCGGCGGCACGGGCAGCAGCGTGGAAAAAATGAGCGATATCGCAGCTGGCGTGCAGTCGCATGAGCCCACCGGCATTGCGGAATTTGACAGGGTGCTTGGCGGCGGCGTGGTGGAAGGCTCGCTGATGCTGGTTGGCGGCGAGCCCGGCGTTGGCAAGAGCACGTTGCTTTTGCAGGTGTGCGATAGATTGGCGAAAGCGGGCAAGCGCGTATTGTATGTGACGGGCGAAGAAAGCGCAAGGCAGATCCGCCTGCGCGCAGACCGACTGTCGGCGGCATCAAGCGGCATACTGGTATTGGCGGAAAACGCCATGGATGCGGTGGAGGAAAAGCTGGGCTCAGTGCAGCCTGATTTTGTGGTGATCGACTCCATTCAGACGATGTATCGTCCCGATCTGGCCAGCGCGCCGGGCAGCGTCAGCCAGGTGCGCGAGAGCGCGGCGCTTTTGATGCGCTATGCCAAAACGAACGGCTGCACGGTGATACTGGTGGGACACGTCACCAAGGAGGGCTCGCTGGCGGGTCCGCGCGTGCTTGAGCACATGGTGGATGTGGTGCTCTATTTTGAGGGCGATTATCAGCACGAATATCGTTTGCTTCGCGCGGTGAAGAACCGCTTTGGCTCGGTGAATGAATTGGGGATGTTCTCCATGACGGGCGAAGGCATGGTGCCGGTGGAAAATGCATCGGAGACGCTGATTTCTCATCGCGCAAGCGGCGCGAGCGGCTCGGTGGTTTTCTGCTGCATGGAGGGCAGCCGCCCGATGCTGGTGGATCTGCAGGCGCTGGCGGCGCAATCCTTTTATGCGGTGCCGCGGCGCACGGTCAACGGCGCGGATCAGGGGCGCGTGGCGCTGCTGCTGGCGGTGCTTGAAAAGCGCGCGGGGCTGAAGCTTTATAATCAGGACGTGTATGTGAATGTGGCGGGCGGATTGTCGCTGAGCGAGCCTGCGGTTGACTTGCCGCTGTGCGTGGCGGTGGCGTCGTCGCTGTCGGATGTGCCGCTGCCTTCCGATCTGGCGGTGATGGGCGAAATCGGCCTGGCGGGCGAAGTGCGCGCGATCACGCAGATGGAGCGGCGCATCAATGAATGCGTGCGTCTGGGCTTCAAAAAGATCATGTGTCCCTCCGATTCGGTCAAGAAACTCAAAAAGATCGAGGGCGTGGAGTTTATTCCTGTCAATACGCTGGCACAGGCTGTGGCTGTGCTGGGATTGCGCAAGAGATAAAACAGCAAAATATAGCAAATCGCTTCCTGCATGCGCTTGTATCTCAAAGGATACAATAGCGGCAGGAGGCGATTTGTTTTTGATGAAGAAAAGATGTTGTTTGATTGCGCTGCTTTTGCTTGCGCTGATGCTGAGCGGCTGCCGCACGGCGGTAAGTGAATTGCCCAAAGGCACGGAGGAGATTCCTTATGAGCCCGATCTGCCCGATACCATCCGCGTGGATGAAACGGGCGTGCCGGTGATGAATGTCTATATAGTGGAAGATAAAAATACGGTTGAAATGGATATTGAGAGCTATCTGTGCGGCGTGCTGGCAGGGGAAATGAAAAACGACTGGCCGATGGAGGCACTCAAAGCACAGGCCATCCTGGCAAGGACGTTTGTGATTAAGTTTCTAACAGAAAAGCAAAGCAAATACGAGGGCGCGGATATATCGACGGACATTGAGGAAGCACAGGCGTACAATGCGGATGAAATCAATGAACGGGTGCGCGCCGCGGTGGATGAAACGCGCGGACTGGTGGTTTGCTATGAAAACGAACCGATCTACGCCTGGTTTCATGCGCATTCCGGCGGACAGACGGCGAGCGCAGATGAGGGCCTGAGCTATAAGGACGCTGCGCCGTATACAAAAAGCGTGAAGGGCACAGAAAATGAAAATGCCGATGTGAAGGCGCAGGAATGGACGGCGACCTTTACGGCGCAGGAGGTGCTGGATGCGGCGGCGGATTGCGGCGTGAAGGCGGGCAATGCGCTGGAGGAAATGGCCATAGGCGAAAAAGGGGAAAGCGGACGCACAAAGAAAATCGTGATCAACGGCATGCAGGCGCCGGCCAACGAGCTGCGCATTGCCCTTGGCAGCGCCAAGATGCGCTCGACGCTTTTGACGGGCATCGCATTGGAAAACGGGCAGGTTACAATCAGCGGCAGGGGCTACGGGCACGGCGTGGGCATGTCGCAGTGGGGCGCCTATGCCATGGCGGAGGAAGGCAAAACGGCGGAAGAAATCATACGCTATTATTTTAATAACGTGGATATTGTGCAAAAGTGGAAGTAATTTGCACAAAAAACCATATAAAACTTGACATGCGCGAAAAAATCCCTTATATTGTGCAAATGTACCGGGATAGGGCGCATGTCTTTTTTCGGTGCATGCGATTGGCAGAAAATACCATGCACCAAAGCCTGAAAACGGAAAAACAACTTTCAAATCCTGCAAATACACATAAAATACAGGATAAAAACGAAATAAAAATGGATTTTTGCAAAAATGACATTGCAAAAACGCAGAATGCGTGATAAAATAGCACCATTCATAAACGTATTTTGAACGGAAAACCGTTTGAAATAAATGCATCGGCAATATTAATAAGGAGGAACAAAAAGTGAAAAAGGTTATTTCTATCCTGCTGACCGCCATGATGATCCTGTCCATGGTTCCGGCTGTTGCAGAAGAGAACGTGTACAACACCCTTTATTCCGGTGAAGTGACTTCCCTGAATTATCTGACCACCTCCACCACCAGTGAGTTTGCGCTGGCGGCGAACGTGATCGATACCCTGGTTGAGTACGACAAATACGGCCAGGTGCAGCCCTCTCTGGCTGAAAGCTGGGAAAACACCAACGGTGGCCTGACCTGGACCTTCAAGATCCGTCAGGGCGTCAAGTGGGTGGACGGCAACGGCAAGGCTGTTGCTGAAGTGACCGCGCATGACTTCGTGGCGGCCGCCAAATACATCCTCAATGCTCAGAACGCTTCCGGTACCGCCAACATCCTGTACGGCGTGATCGAAGGCGCCAAGGCCTACTATCAGGGCACTGCCACTCCCAAGGAGGGCGAGGCTGCCGCTCCCGTGATGGATTGGGAAACCGTCGGCATCAAGGCGATTGACGACTACACCCTGGAGTACACCCTGATCACGCCTACGCCCTACTTCCTGTCCATGACCACCTATGTGTGCTTCATGCCTGTGAATGAAGAATTCCTTAACTCCAAGGGCGCGGAATTCGGTCTGGCCACCGGCAATGACACCCTGCTCTACTGCGGCGCGTACTACATGAGCGAGTTCAAGCCTCAGGAAATCCGCGTGCTGAGCAAGAACACTCTGGGCTGGGACGCCGCCAACGTGCTGATCGAAAAGGTTGAGTACAAGTACAACAAGGAAGCCGGCAACATTTCCGCCAATGCTTACCTGCTGGGCGAAGTGGACTCCGCTTCCATCGATAACGACGTTGCCGCCGAATGGCTGGCCGATCCGACCAAGGCGGATTACATCCGTCCCGTTCGTCAGACCAGTTTCTACACCTACTTCTATTCCTTCAACTTTGATCCCAACAAGGGTCTGGCTGCCGAATATCAGCCCGACAACTGGGCCAAGGCTGTTGAAAGCGAAAACTTCCGTCAGTCCATCTACGCCGGCTTCGACCGCGTGAAGGCCATGACCATCACCGATCCTGACAACGCCGAGGAGCTGATCTATAACACCATCACGCCTCCCTACTTTGTCAGCAGCAACGGTGTGGACTATGTGGACATGGGCGAACTGGCTGCCATCACCGATCTGGGCGCTGCCACCTATGATCCCGACGCCGCTTTGGCCTACAAGGCTGCCGCGATGGAAGAACTCAAGGATACCGTGACCTTCCCCGTAATCGTCTACATGCCTTACAATGCTTCCTCCAGCAGCTGGACGGCGGAATCTCAGCTGGTTGAGCAGCAGCTGGAAGAACTGCTGGGCACCGATTACATCGACGTGGTTATCGAAGGCTATCCTTCCTCCGGCTTCCTCAACGCCACTCGCCGCGCCGGCAACTACTGCCTGATGAAGACCAACTGGGGCCCCGACTACGCCGATCCCCAGACCTACACCGAAATCTTCAAGGCTGAAGGCAACAGCTATCAGTTCCTGCCTGCGCATGAAGGCATCAAGGATCTGAGCGACGAATACTATACGCTGGTCAATGCCGCCCATGCCATCACCGATGATATCGAAGCGCGCTACCTGGCCTATGCCAAGGCGGAAGCCTTCCTGATCGAGCATGCGCTGACCATTCCCTTCGGCGTTGGTTCCGGCGGTTACACTGCCAGCCGCATCGATCCCTTCACGCAGCAGTATGCGCCTTTCGGCATCTCCAACGAGCGCTATAAGGGTTCCGTTCTGCTGGATACGCCCATGAGCACCGATATGTATTACGACGCCATGGACCAGTGGGAAGAAGAACGCGACGCGCTGGGCGCCAATTAATAAAATAATCGCAACCATACTGTGAATGCGGCAGGGGGCAGAGAAATTTTGCCTCCTGCCGCAGCAATACGTCCGCGCAAGAAGGCGCGGAGGATTCAAGGAGCGCATTTTGACCAAGTACGTACTGAAAAGACTGTTGTCTGCGATCCTGACGCTGATCATCGTGCTGACGGTGGTGTTTGTCCTGGTGCGGCAGATGCCGATCGAGGGCTATTTTGACAACTACGATAAGTTGGATGAAAATATTATTGAAGCCAAGCTGGAGAAGATGGGACTGAATGATCCCATGCCTGTTCAGCTTTGGAATTTTTTCAAGGATTTGCTGAAGGGAGATCTGGGTACCTCCTCCCGTTACAGCGTTGATGCGCCCATTGCGGGCATTGTCGCGAAAAAGGCGCCTATTTCCGCTTTGATCGGTATCAGTTCCATGGCGCTGGCCATGGCGCTTGGCTTGCCGCTTGGCGCGGCCATGGCGCGTTCAAAATCGAAATTCTGGGATAAGTTTGGTACGGCGTTTATTGTGTTCATCAACGCGGTGCCTTCTGCCGTTTACTATATTTACATTCAGTCCTACGGCTCGCAGGCGCTTCATGTTTCCATGCTGTTTGACCGTAACGACTGGCATACGTGGATTCTGCCGATTTTCTCCATGTCTTTGGGCAATATCGCGTATTATGCTATGTGGCTGCGCCGTTACATGGTGGATGAAATGAACAAGGACTATGTGAAGCTGGCGCGCGCCAAGGGCGTTGAGACTAAGAAAATCACCATGCGCCATGTGTTCCGAAATGCTTTTGTGCCGATGGTGCAGTATATTCCCACGTCCCTGATGTACACTATCTGCGGTTCCATTTATATTGAATCGCTGTATTCCGTGCCCGGCATGGGCGGCTTGCTGGTTGACGTGATCAACCGTCAGGATAACCCCATGGTGCAGGCGATGGTGATGATTTATAGCTGCATCGGTATTATTGGATTGCTGCTGGGCGATTTGCTGATGACGGTGATCGATCCGCGCATCACCTTTGCCAAGAAGGAGGGTGCGAGATAATGGGTCTTTTTTGCAATATGAAAGCTGCGCCGGTTGAAAAGCGCATGAACGAGGAATGGGAAAAGCGGCTGCAGGCGACGGAAGAAGCGGCGTTTGGCTTTGCTCCCTATAATCCCGAAAATGCCGAAAAGGGCGGCTACTCCAATTATTCCTATTGGGGCAGCACGTTCCGTGTGTTCTTCAAGAATCGTCTGGCGGTTGGGCTGCTGCTGGTGCTGTTGGTACTGATGCTCTTTACCTTCATTCAGCCGCATCTGCCCAATCAGTACGAAGCCAATCTCATTATCAATCATCCCATCACGGGCATGCAGATGAGCAATGTCCAGCCGTCGTTTACGACGGTTGCGGCAACGGCGGATGCCGGCACCGAGCTGGTAGTGACGCCTTGGGATGACGATGAATGGACGGCGGTCAGCAATGTGCTTGCCGACGTTAAGGCTCGTACCAAGTTTACTGTGCTTGAATACGGCGAAACCTTCTGCAAGGTAGAGCTTGACGGCGTCATCGGCTATGTGAAGAATGACTTTTCCACCAAGCTCAAGCTCCCCGATGATCCCGCGGCCGTGCCGTATGAATCGCGCTCCAACTTCAAGATCAAGCTGTATTCCTCGCCTGCTGATTACACGCGCGACGGCGATGAATTGTTTGTGGAGACGAAGTATCTGAAGATCGAAGGGGAGAAGGCGGTTGTGCAGGAAAAGTGTGACCTGCGCATTCTGCCCAGCGCTGCGCCCTTCCTCTTTGGCACCAATAACCTGGGTCAGGATCTGTGGGCGTTGGTATGGTCCGGCACGCGCACCTCGCTGTTCATCGGCTTTGTCGTGGCGATAATCGAGGCCGCCGTCGGCATGCTGGTGGGCGTTCTGTGGGGCTATGTGCGCAAGCTTGACCGTCTGCTTACGGAAATCTACAACGTGGTAAACAATATTCCCACCACGATTGTGCTGATTCTGATTGCCTATATCATGCGTCCCGGCGTCAGCACGCTGATCTTCGCCATGAGCCTGACAGGCTGGGTAGGCATGGCGCGCTTTATCCGCAACCAGATTATCATCATCCGCGACCGTGATTACAACCTTGCCTCCCGCTGCCTTGGCACGGGTACGATGCGTATTATCTACCGCAACCTGCTGCCTTATCTCGTCAGCGTTATCACGCTGCGCATGGCGCTTGCCGTGCCCGGCGCGATCGGCAACGAAGTGTTTATCACCTATATCGGCCTTGGTCTGCCGGTAAGCATTCCTTCGCTTGGCAATCTGATCAACCTCGGCCGCAAGCTGATTTCCACCTCTCAGAGCTATCAGCTGATTTTCCCGACGGTTGTACTGTCGATTATCACCATTTCGTTCTACATCATCGGCAACTCCTTTGCGGACGCCGCCGATCCCAAGAATCATCTGTAAGGGGGCGCGTATATGGAAAAGCGAGAAACAATTCTTTCAGTACGCGACCTGAATGTGAAATTCAGCCTGCGCGGCAAGGTGCTGCATGCCATCCGCGGCGTATCGCTGGATCTGTACAAGGGTGAAAGCTTTGCCATCGTCGGCGAGTCCGGCAGCGGCAAATCTGTGCTGACCAAAACCTTTATGGGTTTGCTTGACCAGAACGGCTGGGTGGACAGCGGCAATATCTTCTATAACGGCGAGGATTTGGCAACGTACAATACCGAAAAGCAGTGGCTGAAAATCCGCGGCCGCGAGATCGCGATGGTACTACAGGATCCCATGACGAGCCTTAACCCGCTCAAGACCATCGGTTCGCAGATCGGCGAAGCGCTGAAACTGCATCAGGGTCTGCGCGGAGAGGCCGCGAAAAAGCGCATTTATGAAATCCTGACCGATGTTGGCATCACCGAGCCCGAGCGCCGTGCCAAGCAGTATCCGCATGAGTTTTCGGGCGGTATGCGCCAGCGTGCGGTAATCGCCATTGCGGTGGCCTGCAATCCCAAAATCCTCATCTGTGACGAGCCGACGACGGCGCTGGACGTGACGATTCAGGCGCAGATTCTGCAATTGATCAAGAATCTGGTGCGCAAGTATCAGCTGACCACGGTGTATATTACGCACGATCTGGGCGTTGTGGCCAATGTGGCTGACCGCATTGCTGTTATGTATGCCGGCGACATTGTGGAAGTGGGCTCCTGCGAGGAGATCTATTATTCTCCCCGCCATCCCTATACGTGGGCGCTGTTGTCCTCTTTGCCGCAGCTGGGCGTGAAAGGCGAGGATCTTTTCTCCATCCGCGGTACCCCGCCCAATCTGTTCAGCGAAATTCACGGCGATGCCTTCGCGGCGCGCAACCCGCAGGCGCTCAATATCGATTTTACCGAGAGACCGCCTTATTTTGAAGTGTCTGAAACGCATAAGGTGCGTTCCTGGCTGCTGGATGAGCGCGCGCCCAAGGTGGAGCCGCCCGAAGCCCTGAAACGCCTGACGCCGGAGGGAGGCAGTTTGTATGAGTGATGTGATTCTGTCTGTCCGCGATCTGCATGTGTCCTTCGGCCAGAAGCGTAAAAAGTTTGAGGCTGTCCGCGGCGTGTCTTTTGATATTTACGCCGGTGAGACGTTTGGCCTGGTGGGTGAATCCGGCAGCGGCAAGACGACAATCGGCCGCTCGATCATCCGCGTGTATCCCACCAGCGGCGGCGATATTTTCTACAAGGGTGAAAAAATCAACGGCAAAATTTCCAAGGATCTTGACCGCAAGGTGACGCGCGAAGTGCAGATGATCTTCCAGGATCCCATGGCGTCGCTCAACGAGCGCGCGAAGGTGGACTATATCGTCAGCGAAGGCCTTTACAACACGGGCGAAAAGCTGACCAAGGAAGAGCGCCGCCGCCGCGTGGATGAGGCGCTGCTGGACGTTGGCCTTCTGCCTGAGTTTGCCAGCCGCTTCCCGCATGAGTTTTCCGGCGGTCAGCGTCAGCGTATCGGTATTGCCCGTGCGCTGATCATGAAGCCTGATTTTATCGTGGCGGACGAGCCGATCTCTGCGCTGGATGTTTCCATCCGCGCGCAGGTGCTTAACCTCATGAGCCAGCTGCAGAAAAAGAGAGGCCTTACGTACCTTTTTATTTCGCACGATCTGTCCGTCATGCGCTTTATCTGCGACCGCATCGCGGTGATTCACAAGGGCTTGCTGGTGGAACTGGCAGAGACCGAAACGCTTTTCCGCCATCCGCTGCATCCCTATACGCGCGCGCTGCTTTCCGCTGTGCCCATGCCTAATCCTGTCTATGAAAAGGCCAAGATTCCGCTGGTGTACGACGAATCGGTGCATGATTACAGCGTGGATCAGCCGCGATGGGTAGAGATTGAGCCCGGTCACTTTGTCCTTGGCAATACCAAGGAGCTAAATGTTTACGAAAAGATGTGCAACGAAGCATGATTACACTTGATCATCCCCGCGCCCGCTGCTGGCTGGAAGTGGATTTGTCGGCGCTGAAAAACAATCTGCAGGTGACGCGCAGCCTGATGAAGGCTGATACGCAGCTGATTGCGGTGCTCAAGGCTGATGCTTACGGCTACGGCGCTCCGCAGGTAGGAAGATATCTGTGGGAAAACGGCGTGCGCATGTTCGCGGTGGCCTGCCTTGACGAAGCTTTTGCGCTGCGTGAAGCGCTGCCGGACGCCTTTATTCTTTGCATGGGCGAAACGCTGGACAGCGCCATTGAAGCGGCGATTGCCAGGGAAATCCGCCTGACGGCGGGCAGTCTGCAGGCGGCGATCCGCATTTCGGAAGCCACACAAGAAATGCAAAAGCAAGCCTATGTGCACTTCAAGGTAGATACGGGCCTGCATCGCATCGGCTTTGCGCCGGAGGAAGCGATCGACAAGATCGAGCAGTGCGCGTATATGTCCGGCATTGTGGCGGAAGGCCTTTATACCCATCTGGCGCTGCATAACAGGGAGAGCGACGAAAGCCAGCATGCGGCCTTTGAAATGGTCAGAAGCGGTCTTGCCGAGCGCAATATTCATGTGAAGTATGCGCACATGTGCGATTCCATCGGTCTTGTGCGCTATCCGCAGTGGCAGTATGACTGCGTGCGCGTGGGCGCGCTGCTGTACGGCAATTATCCCTATGGATTTGCGGAGCCTGAAAAGGTGAAGGACGTGGCGCGCTTCCAGGCGCGTGTGTCGCGCGTGTTTGACGTGAAGAAGGGCGAATGCCTGGGCTATGACGATTCGCATCCGCTTGACCATGACGCGCGCATTGCCAGCATTGCCTGCGGCTATGTGGACGGTTATCCGCGTGTGATGAGCCACAAGGGCATTGTGATCATTCACGGCCAGCGCACGAAGATTGCCGGACTTCTCTGCATGGATCAGATGATGGCGGACGTGACGGAGATCCCGAATGTTCGCGTAGGCGATGTGGTGACGATGCTGGGCGGCGAGATGTCGCTGCGCGAGTATGCGTCGATCGGCGCGCTCAACCGCAACGAAGCCACGGCGATCATTGGCAAGCGCGTGCCGAGAATCTATGTGTAAATGAAAAACGCTCCGGAAAGTGATTCCGGAGCGTTTTTACTTGCGTGATTATTTGATGGGCGAAAGCTCGGTGGTTTCAAACAGCTGATCGCCCGTGCCAAGCACCTTGGCGGTCTTAAAGCCCACGGAGAGCAGCAGATCAACCGATTCGGCATAGCCGGTCATGATGTTTTCGGCATAGTGGCAGTCGGAGGAGAGCATCACCTCGCCGCCCATTTTCAGCCATTCTTCCAGCAGGAAACGGGAAGGATAGGGCGTTTTTGCGCCGTAACGCGCCATCGCGCCGGTGTTGACCTCGATGACAGCGCCGGACTTTTTGACCATGCCAAGCGCGTTGAGCGCGGCTTTGCGATAGCGGGGATCGGTTTCGTCAAAGACGTCGCCTTCCATGTTGTTCTTGCGGATCAGATCCATGTGGCCGGCGATATGCGGGCGCTGGGCAAAGAGATACGCGCCGTAATAGCGGTAGTATTCCTCCACCATGGCAATGCCGTCGCCGCCGAACACTTCATCGCGGATGCCGATCAAACGCTCTTTTTCACCGTCAACGCCCCAGATGCGGTCTGTCATGGGGATCAGGTGCAGCGAGCCGATGACATAATCAAAGCGGCTCTTTTCGGCATAGCAGAACAGATCCAGCTCCGTACCCAGCCAGATGCGGAGTTTGCCTTCGTATTTTTTCTGCAGACGGCGGATTTCCTGAATATAGGCTTCCTCGCGCTCGTCGTCCATGGCGTAGCGGTGGTCAAAATACTGCTTGGCATGGCTTGAAAAGCCGATGGAGGAAAAGCCGTGGTCAAGTGCGGAAAGCACCATCTCTTCGGCGGTGTTTTTTCCGTCGCAGAACTGGGTGTGCACATGCGGGGAGGAGAGAATCATTCTTCAATCAGCTCCTTTGCCTGCATCACGATATCCAAGGCTTTTTTGTAGCAATTCTGATTGCTGGCGAGGATGGCGGCGGGCTTGCCGAAATCGATGCCGTTTTCGTTGTAGGGCATGTCGAACACGCCGCCGGCCTCGGTGACGAGCAGAGCGCCGGCAGAAAAATCCCAGGGAGAGAGGATCAGTTCAACAAAGGTATCCGTGCGGCCCGTGGCAACGTCCGTCAGGTCAAGGGCGGCAGAGCCCGTGCGGCGGACGTCGCCGCCGAGGGTGAGGAACTCGCGGATGCAGTAGATGGTGGCGTCAAACAGCTCCTCGTTATAAGGGGCGGTGCCAAGCGTTGTGAGCGATTTTTCAAAGAGCGCATTGCTTGTGTGAATGGGCGCATCGTTGCAGAAAGCGCCTTCGTCCTTGATGGCATGGAAAAGCTCATCGGTAAAGGGATTGTAGATCATGCCGAGCACGGGCTGCTTTTGATGCAAAAGGCCGATGGACACGCAGGAAAAATGTCTGTTGCGCATGAAATTGAGCGTGCCGTCGATGGGATCGACCACCCAGGTGTATTCGTCCGTCAGCGCGGCGTTTTCCTGTTCCTCGGCAAAGAAACGAGCCTCAGGCAAAAGCGCGCTGAGCTTTTCGCGCAGAAACTCCTGAATGGCAACGTCGGTATCGGTTACAAAATTGTAATGGCCCTCTTTTTCGTGCACGGGCGAGGAATGCGTATCGCGGATGCGAACGCCGGCTTCTTTGATGATGGGGGTAATTTGCGCTTTGAGCAGAGTCAGATTGGTCATTGTCACAAATCCCTTCTGTAATGGTATCTTCATTATAGCACAATCTCAACTGTTGTGGTATAATAATTATGTATTTTTTCAGGAGGTGCGCGCAAGCATGAATGATCGTCACACGGCTGCCGAGCACAGCGTGATAACGACCTATCGAAAGCCCATCTGGCGCAATTTCATCAAGGCGGTCAAGAATTATCAACTAATATCGCCGGGCGACAAAATTGCCGTGTGTATTTCGGGCGGCAAGGATTCGCTTTTGCTGGCTACCTGTCTGCGCGCACTGCAGCGGCACAGCGAAATGCCCTTTGAACTGGTGTATTTATCCATGGATCCGGGCTATGAACCGGAAAACAGGGAAAAGATTGAATTGAACGCGCGTAAGCTGGAAATAGATCTGGAGATGTTTGACAGCCCGATTTTTGAGGCCGTGGAGGGGGCGCCTGCGTCGCCCTGTCATGTGTGCGCCGCTATGCGCCGCGGGTATCTGTATAAAGAGGCGCAAAAGCGCGGCTGCAATAAGATTGCGCTGGGGCATCATTATGACGATGTGGTGCAGACGGTGCTGCTGAGCATGTTTTACGAAGGCCAGTATAAGACAATGATGCCCAAGGTGAAAAGCGACAACTGGCAGGGCATGGAGCTGATCCGGCCTTTGTATATGGTGCGCGAGGAGCATATCATTGAATGGCAGAACGCGCACGGGCTGGATTGTCTGCGCTGCGCCTGCAAGGTGACAAAGAGCGAGGACGGCGGCAAGCGCAAATACATCAAGGATCTGATCGAAAAGCTGTCGGAAGAGAATCCCAAACTGAAAAACAATATTTTTGCTTCGCTGACGAGCGTGGATCTTGATACGGTATTGGGCTATAAGCCGGTGGGCGAAAAGCGGATTGTGCCGTTTACTGAGGAATACTGAAAACAAAATAACGATTAAATGAGAATCATTCTGCACGATGCGGAGTGGTTCTTTTTTTACGATTGCGGGAAAATATACTTGCATTTGAATATATATAATGGAAATATGCATAGATATGCGAAGGAGGAAGGCGGATGTCGATGTATCGTTGCTGCATTTGCGGCAGTCCTAATGTGACCAAGAGCGAAAGTAATGATGGGTTCAGTTATAAAAAGGCATTGATTGGAACGGCGGTGTTCGGAACGGTTGGCGCAGTCGCCGGCATTAACGGAAAGAAAACTGCCGTCTATGTGTGCGCTGATTGCGGACGCGCTATGCCGCAGCCGATGGATACGATTACGAAGGATAAAATTGATCTGGTGATGACCAATCCGGATTTGCTTGCAAGCAGGATTTATCCTACGATTTTTGAGGATTATACTTATCTGCGAAAAGAAAAGGATGCAAAGGATGCGCTGGCTGTTGAGAAAGTGTCGGCGTATTCGCTGGATTATGCCAATCCTTTAGATATATCGGAAAAGGATTTTCGCCAGGCTGCAAAGGCATTTTATGCGGCATTTGATCAGCTGCAGGCATGCCAGACTTCACTTGCTGTGCATTCTGATTTTGAGCAAGCGCGTGTGTATATAACCGATATGAATGCCATAGCTGACGGACTGCGGAGCGTAAGAACATTGATGTATGGTATTCCGGCATATCCTTCGCTTGTTATGATGGGTACGGATTATACGCACAGCGGACTGAGCCGCGGACATCTTTGCGCAGCTGCAATTATTCATGTGCTGATGGAAAACGGCGGCAAGATGACGCTGGATGCGTTTTATTCGTGTGTAATGTGTAATTCCGTGTATCAGCAGACCTTCAGAACGCTGATGGGAAGCGACTATCAGAATGCGGCATCTTTCCGTCAGGATGTAGTTGTAAGACGAAGTGCGGCTACGTTCAATGCTGATGATAAAAAGCAGGTGTGGTTCTATGCGCTGAAAAAACCGTATATTACGGCGAATATGTGCCTGAAGAATGCACCGTCCGTTATGTCTTTGGGCAGAAAGCTGGATAGCGTTTGGGAGTTTCCTTTCAAGCTGATCAATTTGTCTCTATATGTTCCGAATGTTGTTTCTGAAACAGAGCAGTTTGAGAAGGAATTGCCCGAACTGGCGCACGAAATGGCGGAGGCAGAGAAGAATATCGCTGAATTGAAGAAAAATATCAGTGCAATGAGCAGCACAAAACCCGGCGCAGAGGAAATCAATGAACAGAATAAAATTGATCAGCTGCGTCGGGAGAATACGCAGATAGACATTGATATAGCAAAGCTGCGGAAAAAGATATTCGGAAAAAAGAAGGCTCAGGCTGAAATTCAATTGCTGAATGACAAAACGAATGAAATTCAGATACAGATTGAAAATGCCACTGCGTCACTCAAAGCGGCAAAGAAAATGCGGGAAGATGAAGCAAAGAAGAAGAAGGATGAACTTGAGCAGCGTATGAAGGATGCTTGTCGGGCGCTGGAAGAAATGCAGAAACAAAAGACGGAGTATATAGCGCAGTTGCCGAAATGGCAATGCATTGCCGGTCAGGATGCAGAAAAATGAAGAAAAGCCCTTTTCTGAAATGGAAAAGGGCTTTTTTATGCGCTAAATGTTGTCAGTAAGAAGGGGGTGTGGTAAAATAAATATACTTTTTCCTGTAGAAG
>JAZQXQ010000355.1:0-1665 GCA_045632965.1 Clostridia bacterium | reverse complement strand
CTGCGCGGCGACAAGTGGATCAAGAATGTCACCCGCGAGACCGCTTAAAGGAGAAACGTATGATTCAGGATGTTTTCGGACTTCCCGTATCGCTCGCCGCTCCCTTCGATTTCAGCTTTTTAGGCCGCTATGGGCGGCCTTTTTGCGTTTTTGACGGGCAAACGAGCGGCAATATCAGCTTTGGCATGCAAAGCGAAACCTACGGCAAGCTGCTGGTCAAATTCGCCGGCGCCGAGACGATAAACAGTCATTATACGCCGGAATATGCCGTGCAGGCGCTCAAAAACGCCGCGCATCTCTATGACGTGCTTCGCCATCCCGCGCTTGTCCAATTGGCAGGTCACGGCGAGGTGGCCGGCGGCTACGCGCTGATTTTCCGCTGGGCGGAGGGCGAAAATCTGTATCAGCCTGAGGCGCGCCGGCACCTTCGCCATCAGCCGCTGATCGTCAGGCTGCAGATGCTCGACCGGGTGTTTGATTTTCATCTGCACTGCGCGCGCATGGGCTACACCGCCGTGGATTTTTACGACGGCAGCCTGCTGGCGGATTTTGCCACGGGCCGCATCACCATTTGCGATATCGATCTGTACCGCCCGATGCCCGCCGTCAACAACATCGGCCGCATGCCGGGCTCCGCGCGCTTTTTATCGCCCGAGGAATATGAACTGGGCGCGCCGCTGGATTCCATCACCATGCAGTATACCATGGGCGCGCTGGCCTTCTGCTTCCTCAGCCGCGACGGCTCGCGCATGTCTGATCAGTGGACGGCGGACCCGCTGCTCTTTGATATCGCCAGCCGCGCCACGCACCCCGACCGCGCGCTAAGATACCCCAGCATGGGCGCATTTTTGACTGCCTGGCGCGAGACAATCCGCCAATCTACCGTCTACTGAAAGCGACAAAAAACTCCCCAAAAGTCCCCTTGATCTTTGGCGGAAAAAAATTGTGTTACAAAAGTCTAAAATATACGATATGTAGCGATATTGCCTCTTGTAATAGATTTCTTTCAATGTTAATATATACAATATATTGTATTGAAAGGAGTATTCGGCTGTGGAGGCTTTGGCTTACGCGGCAATGGTTGCTGCGCTCATTGCGGGAATACTCCTGCTCGTTCGCTACCACCGCGAACGGGAGAAAGAGCTGTACCGGATTGAGGCGCTGCGCAACAACCGCGTATATAAGGACATGTCCCCGCTGGTGCAGCGCGCCGCCGCGCGGGATCTCGATCAGGTGCGCATCGAGCGCGACCGCATCGTTTTCACCCTCGTTTCACCGCCCGGCATCCTGGGCGTATACGAGCTGAGGCAGTGCGGCCATACGCAGATGTCGCGCACCCGCACCCGTGTGATGGCCGAGCTGCTGGCCGAGGATATTGATCTTTTGCGCGACCGCAGCAAATACAGCCTGACCCGCTACCGCATCACCCGCGCCAACGGCAGCATCGATTACGGCTATGTATACACCATCCGCTCCCCGTACAAAGACAAAGTCATGGAGGCCCGCCGCCGCCTGACGATGCGTATATGATGACGTTCTTCCAGCTGGTCCGGTAAAGGGCAGAGGGAAGGACGTTTCTCTTTTGAGTCAAAAGAGAAACAGAAAACCAATCGGAGTGGGAGTTGGGCGCGTTCTTATCGCGGCAGTTGTATTGAAAAAGGTGAG
>JAZQXQ010000354.1:0-3302 GCA_045632965.1 Clostridia bacterium | reverse complement strand
TGTCCGTTGCCATCGGCGAGCTGGCGGCGGGCCTGTGCATTGATCTGGACGCCGTGCGCAAGAAGTACGACGGTCTGGATGGCACGGAACTGGCGGTCTCCGAATCCCAGGAGCGCATGGCGGTGGTCGTGGCCCCCGAGGATGCGGATACCTTTATCGCTGCTGCCGAGCGCGAGAATCTGGAAGCCTACCGTGTGGCTGTTGTAACCGAGGAAGCCCGCATGGTCATGCAGTGGAAGGGCAACACCGTTGCCAATCTGAGCCGTGCCTTCCTGGATACCAACGGCGCGGTGAAGCATGCCAACGTGGCCGTTGCTTCCTCCGATGCCGAGATTGCCTGCGTAACGGGCAAGAGCCTGCGTGAAATCGCCGGCGATCTCAAGTTTGCTTCCCGCCGCGGCCTGGTGGAGCGCTTTGACTCTACCATCGGCGCGGGCTCTGTGCTGATGCCCTTTGGCGGCAAGATGCAGCGCTCTCCCGCGCAGGCGATGGCGGCTACCTTCCCCGTCCTGCCCGATCAGACCACCGATCAGGCCAGCGTGATGGCGTGGGGCTGCGATCCCGACTGGCTGACGGCCGATCCTTTCCTGGGCGCGCAGGCCAGCATCATCACCTCCGTGGCCAAGATTGTCGCGGCGGGCGCCGATTACAAGGACACTTATCTGACGCTGCAGGAATTCTTTGAGCGCCTGCGCACCGAACCCCAGCGCTGGGGCAAGCCCTTCCAGGCGCTGCTGGGCGCGCTGGAAGCGCAGCTGGGTCTGTCTGCTGCCGCCATCGGCGGCAAGGACTCCATGTCCGGCTCCTTCCTGGATCGCGACGTGCCGCCCACGGTGATCTCCTTTGCCATCGCTCCCCTGAAGGCCAACGAAGTGATTTCCACCGAGTTCAAGAAGGCCGGTCATCCCGTGTATGTATTCGGCACGGACAAGCTGACCGATTATGAAGCGCACCGCGCTGCGTGGGACGGCTATCACAAGCTGTGCAAGGCCGGCAAGGTCTGCGCAGCCTGGGCTGTGGAAGCCGGCGGCGTGGCCGAAGCCGTGATGAAGATGGCCTTTGGCAATGAGATTGGCTTTGCCGGCAGCGAAGCGGCCGGTATGCGCGTGATGCCCGGCATGATCATTGCCGAAATGACCGAGGAAGTGGCCGAAGGCACGCTGATCGGCTACACCACCGAGGCGGCTGAAATCAGCCTGAACGGCGAGACCGCGGCCATCAGCGAACTGTCCGATATTTATGAAAACGTGCTGGAAGGCGTCTATCCCAACCAGACGCCCGGCGTTGACGGCGAAGTGCCCGTGATTGCCTGCAAGGCCGAAAGCCGCGTAGCGCCCAAGATCGGCATCGCCAAGCCCAAGGTGCTGATTCCCGTGTTCCCCGGCACCAACTGCGAATATGACAGCGCCCGCGCGGCCCACGCCGCCGGTCTGGATACGGAAATTCTCGTCATCAACAACCAGAGCGCTCAGGGTGTTGCCGATTCTGCTGCCCGCTTTGCCAAGGCGGCCAAGGACAGCCAGATCATCTTCATTCCCGGCGGCTTCTCCGGCGGCGACGAGCCCGACGGTTCCGGCAAGTTCATTACCGCTTTCTTCCGCAACCCCGAGGAGACCGAGGCCACCATGGAGCTGCTCAAGAACCGCGACGGTTTGATGCTGGGCATCTGCAACGGCTTCCAGGCGCTGATCAAGCTGGGCCTTGTGCCCTTCGGCGAGATCATCGATACCGATGAAACCTGCCCCACGCTCAGCTACAATGTGATCGGACGCCACCAGTCCAAAATCGTCAGCACCCGCATTGCCTCCAACCGCTCTCCCTGGCTGTCCAAGGTGAATGTGGGCGATGTGGTGAATGTGCCGATCTCCCACGGCGAGGGCCGCTTCCTCTGTTCCGAAGAATTGCTGAAAAAGCTGGCTGAGAACGGCCAGATCGCCACGCAGTATGTGGATCTTGCCGGCAATCCCACGATGGATGTTCATTTCAATCCGAACGGCTCCAACTGGGCGATTGAGGGTATCACCTCTCCCGACGGCCGCATTCTGGGCAAGATGGGTCATTCCGAGCGCGTAGGCTCTCAGCTGTATGTCAACGTTCCCGGCAACTACGATCTGCACCTGTTTGAGTCTGCCAAGGACTACTATTCCATCTGATACATCTAAACCACAGCATCGGATGATGCATGTCGCGCCATTCACACGGCATGCATCATCTGCAGTTCAATTAGAAATGAGGTTCCTCCAATGGCGTATTACTTCAATGAGCCTTCGCATACTTTCAACGAATACCTGCTGGTTCCCGGCTACTCCTCCGCCGAATGCATTCCGGAGAATGTGAATCTGGAAACTCCGCTGGTTCGCTTCAAGAAGGGCGAAAAATCCGATATTACGATGAACATTCCGCTCGTTTCCGCCATCATGCAGGCTGTTTCCGGCAAGGATCTGGCCATCGCTCTGGCGCAGGAGGGCGGCGTATCCTTTATCTATGGTTCTCAGAGCATTGAGGATGAAGCGGCGATGGTTGCGGCCGTAAAGGGCTATAAGGCCGGCTTTGTGGTCAGCAGCTCCAACATTCGCCCCGATCAGACGCTTGCGGATGTGCTGGCGCTCAAAGAAAAGACCGGCCATTCCACCGTCGCCGTGACTGAGGACGGCACCGCCAACGGCAAGCTGCTGGGCATTGTGACCGGCCGCGATTACCGCACCAGCCGCATGGATACCGGTGCTGTGGTTTCCGGCTTTATGACGCCCCTTGAAAAGCTGGTCACTGCCCCCGAAGGCACCACGCTCGAGGAAGCCAACGACATCATCTGGGATCACAAGCTCAACTCCCTGCCCATCGTGGACAAGGACGGCCATCTGTGCTATTTCGTATTCCGCAAGGACTATGACGCCCACAAGAAAAACCCCCTGGCGCTGATGGACTCTGAAAAGCGCTATGTGGTTGGCGCCGGCATCAACACCCGCGACTATGCCCAACGCATTCCTGCCCTGCTCAACGCCGGTGTGGACGTGCTGTGCATCGACTCCTCCGAGGGCTTCTCCGAGTGGCAGAAGCGCACCATCGCATGGGTGCGCGAAAACTACGGCGAGAGCGTGAAGATCGGCGCCGGCAACGTAGTTGACCGCGAAGGCTTCCGTTTCCTGGCGGACTGCGGTGCGGACTTCATCAAGGTCGGCATCGGCGGCGGTTCCATCTGCATCACCCGCGAAACCAAGGGCATCGGCCGCGGTCAGGCGACTGCGCTGATCGAAGTGTGTAAGGCCCGTGACGAATACTTTGAGGAAACCGGCATTTATGTG
>JAZQXQ010000353.1:0-3336 GCA_045632965.1 Clostridia bacterium | reverse complement strand
CGACCATCAGCGAGGATATGTGGACGCATCAGTACGTGCAGATGAGCAACCAGATTTCCTGCGAAAAATTCCCGGGCAGGTCGCTTTTCCGCACGAACAATAAGGAAGCGCATCTGTTTGGTCTTGAGCCTCACTTTGGTTGCTGTACGGCCAATTTCAATCAGGGCTGGCCGAAATTTGCGCTGTCTGCCTTTATACATGCGGGGGATGAGATCATCAGCGCTGTGCCGGTGCCGTCGCAGCTGAAGTGCTTAATGGCGGAAATTACGCTCGATACGGACTATCCTTTTGAAAATGTGCTGAAATACACTGTACGCGCGGATAAGGCGTTCACGCTGCGCGTGCGCGTGCCGTCGTTCGCAGAAAATGTGACGGTGAACGGTGAGACGCGCGAGAATACAGGCGAGATGCGCTTTGTCTTTGCAAAGGGCGAAGTAAAGACGCTGGTGATCAGCTTTGATGCGGAAGCGAAAATGCTTCAGCGGCCGCACGGTCTGAAAGCTGTGCAATGCGGCTCGCTGGTATTTTCTTTGCCTATTGCCTATGACAAAGTCATGCATGAATACGAGGATAAGGGAGTTGAGCGGAAATTCCCGTACTGCGATTATGAGTATGTGGGCAAGGACGGCTGGAACAGGGGCTTTGCCGATGCAAAACTGACGGTCGAAAGACGCGGCGTGAAAGAGATTCCCTTCTCTGAATCGCAGCCGCCGGTAGTGATACGGGCGCGAATGCAGGAGATTGATTGGGGGCTGGAGGATGGCTTTGAGCGCGTGTGCGCTAAGGTGCCTGAGAATCGTGTTCCCATCGGACAGGCCGAGACGAAGGAATTGTATCCCTATAGCTGTGCAAAACTACGCATGACTGAAATGCCGCTGCTGTAAATGAAAACCTCCGGAGGATGCTCCGGAGGTTTTGTATTACAACGGTTTGTACATCAGGTAGTCGTCGGCATAGGCGCCGTCTGCATAGCGGATTTTGTTAGGGTGGCAGCCGTAGACCTTGAAGCCGTATTTTTGATAGAGCGAAATGGCGCGGCGGTTATCGGCAACGACTTCAAGTTCTAATTGTTCATAGCCAAGTGATTTTGCGCAATCGATGATGGCTTCCATCAGCGCGCTGCCAAGGCCCACGCTCCAGTATTCTTTGAGGATGGTGATGCCCATGCCGCAGCGGTGACATACGCGGGTGCGGGTGCCGGCACTGCGAAGATCGGCAGTGCCGATGATTCTGTCGCCGTCAAAGGCGGTGATCATCACGGCACGCTCGGCGGAAAGGACTTTTTCGATGAAGGCTTCTTCCTTTTCAACGGGCATCATGGCAAATTCCTCGGGGGAGGAGAGCAGGAAGGGCGTTTCACCCAGCACCTTGACCATGTAGCGCAGCATTTCGGCAGCGTCGCCTTTTTCGGGGGAACGCAAGATGCAGGTGCGTCTGTCCTTCAATGTGATTTCACGGGCAGCGTATTTCATATTCACTCATCCTTTGGCTGATTGTACATCGGCCCCAGCGGCGCGTAACGGCGGGCAATCCACTTGCAGATGCCGTCAAGGCCGGGGTAGATCATGCGCTCGGAGATGTTGATGTAATCCAGCTTGTCGCGGATTTCCAGCTTGGCTTCTTTTTTGATGATCAGGCGGGTGAAGTGCTCGCTTTCCGGCAGATCAAGGAGCGTGACGTGGGGATCGGATACCACGGAAAAGAGCGCATACTGATTGGCGATGCGGTTGACGGTGGAGGCGGGCTCAAAGAAGAGCGCAAAGGGCTGATCGCAGAGCGCGCGCAGGGCGTCAAAATCCGGCGCGACGTCATCAAGGATATCGCGGGTGAAAATCAGGGCGTTGAGCTCCCTGAGCTTTTGGTGAAGGCTCTTGGGCAATTGATCGTTGATAGCCTGAATGTCGGTGCAGAAGATGACGCCATCGCGGTCAAAGGCGGTGACATCCTCTGTGGCAAAGTGCGCGGCGACAAGGGGCGAATACGTCCAGTCCAGCAATCTTGTCGGCAGGCCGAACTGCTGACCCATGGCCACGATCTCCCAGAAGGAGGAGCAGGACTGCAATTCGGTGTAGCCGTATTTCTGAAAGGAGCGCAGGATCATTTTTTCAAGGTTAATATCCTGCGGGCAGGCGCGGTTGAGAGAGGGGGTAAGCCCCCATTCACAATCTGCCATGCCGCGGTATACGCAGTTGTTGCGGTAGCGCATGATGGCAGGATCCCACACGCCCTCAAAGACGGCGCTTTGCAGTTTATCCCAGCTGTCGATAAAAATATCACGCATGATGGATTTCCTCGGATTTTTCGCAGACAACATCGTACGCAATCTGACGCATGATGGCGGCAAGCTTTTCATCCACACATTCCATGGTTTTAAGCTTCAGCGGATCAAGCTGCAAAAGCACGGCGCAGAAGACGCAGGCGGCCATGTATGTACCGGCGGCGCTGGCATGCACACCGTCGTGCTGTACCGTTTCCAATCGGCCATATTGATGCGTCATGGCGGCAAAAGCATCGCCGGAGGGAACAATCACGGCGTCAAGCAGCGGCGCGGCTTTCCGGTAGACATCGCGGAGCTTCAAATACATTTCGTCATAGCTAAGCCCGGTGTCGTGCAGCTTGTTGCTGCCCTTGGCGTAAGCGTGGGTTTGGTAGAGGGCGAAGGCTTTGCAGTGATCGCTGAGCAGATCACGCAGGGCGGCAACGGCGGAAAGGAAAGTTTCCTCATCAGAGACGGCCAGCGAGGCATTTTCCTGCAGGATGATGTAATCCCACTTTTTCATATCCTTTGCGCGCAAAAGGCTTGCGTGTGTTTCGCATTCGGGATCGGCATGCTGGCAAAGCTTCCAGCCGCCTTTGACTACGCGGTAGGTGCTGACTGCTTTGCCGGCGGCATGCGCCATCTCGGTGATCATCGCGGGCAGATCGTTAAAGTAGGTGTGGCTGTTGCCGATAAAGAGCAGGGAGGTATCGCAGCCATCCGGGAAGCAGGCGTCATGCGCCAGCTTGCGCAGGGTGTGCGCGTGTTCAACGGCGACGCCCTTGGGCGTGATGCAGTCAAGCGGGCTCTTGCCGGTGAGCGTGGCAAAGAACGTGCAGGCGATCATATAGCTGCCCAGAATGCCGGGATGGAAAGCGTCGGCGCGGTAGAGATCGAATTTGTAATAATACTGATCATGCGCCAGACGGAAGGCGTCGCCCGCGGGTACGCACAGGGCGTTGAGCTCCCCGGCTGCCTGGCGGTAGGCGTCGCGCAGGGCTTCGTACATCTGCTCATACGTCATGCCGGTGCCGTTTAACTTGACGCTGCCGTCCTCATACGCCCAGGTCTGGTAGAAT
>JAZQXQ010000352.1:0-5065 GCA_045632965.1 Clostridia bacterium | reverse complement strand
GCCTGCCTGGTACTGCCGAACCTGAACCTGATCCGTCAGGTGTTCTTCGCTGAAGGCGGCCTGACCATCAAGCCCTTCCAGAAGCTGCTCAAGTCCAAGCGCGCTATGAAGGCGCTGCGCAACTCCTTCATCCTCGCGCCCACGCTTTCTCTGACTGTTGGCCTGGTCGGTATCTCTCTGGTACTGATCACCGAATACTTTGACGTCAAGGGCGCCAACATCCTGCGTCTTGGCTACATGACCACGCTGATCTACGGCGGCGTTACGCTGGTTTCCGGTTATAAGTTCATCTACGGCGACAGCGGCGTGCTCACCCAGATGCTGATCAAGGTATTCCCCAACATGAACCTCAAGTGGTTCCAGGGCTACGGCGCTGTACTGTTCGTTATGACGTTCAGCTGTACGTCCAACCACATGATCTTCCTGCGCAACGCCATGCGCACCGTTGACTTCCAGACCATCGAAGCTGCGCGCAACATGGGTGCTTCCCAGGGCCGTATCCTCCTTCGCGTTGTGCTGCCCGTTATGCTGCCCAGCCTCTTTGCAGTAACCATCCTGACCTTCATTACCGGTCTGTCCGCGATGAGTGCTCCCATGATGGTAGGCGGTACAAACTTCCAGACAATCAATCCCATGATCAAGGACTTTGCCAATACGCAGACATCCAAGGATCTGGCCATCATCCTGGCGCTGGTGCTGGGTCTTGCCACGATGTTGCTGATTCTGGTCATGTCCCAGATCGAAAAGCGCGGCCATTATATGTCCGTGTCCAAGGCGAAGACCAAGATCGTCAAGCAGAAGATCCACAACCCCGTGGTCAACGTGCTGGTGCACATCTACGCTTACGTGCTGTTCATCATCTACGTGATGCCTGTTGTGCTGATCGTTCTGTTCTCCTTCACCGACAGCAAGTCCATCGCCCTGCGCCAGCTGAGCTTCAGCTCCTTCACGCTGGATAACTACAAGTACCTGATCGAGAGCTTGAGCAACTACAAGCCCTTCGTGGTGTCTATTGTATACTCTGCGCTGGCTGCTCTGATCGTGGGCTCCATCGTTGTGATCGCCTGCCGCCTGATCCAGAAGAACCGCGGCAAGAAGATCTTCACGGTGCTGGAATACAGCATGATGATTCCCTGGCTGCTGCCCACCACCATGATTGCTCTGGGTCTGATGATGACGTTCAACGTTCAGCAGCCCTACATGTTCAACCAGGTGCTGACCGGCACGCTGCTGATCCTGCTGATCGGCTACGTGATTGTCAAGCTGCCTTTCACCATGCGTATGACCAAGGCTGCCTTCTTCGGCCTGGATAATGCGCTGGAAGACGCCTCCAAGAACCTGGGCGCGGGCGAACTGTACACCTTCCGCCGCGTTATCTTCCCCGTTCTGCTGCCTACCGTCATGGCTATCGCGGCCCTGAACTTCAACGGTCTGCTGCAGGACTACGACATGTCTGCCTTCCTGTATCATCCGCTGAATAAGACCCTGGGCGTGCAGATTAAGTCCCTGACGGACGACATGGGCAACCCCAACGGCCTGGCGCTTACCTTTGTTTATGCCGTGCTGATGATGATCATCTCTGCTGTGGTGCTGTACTTCGTATACGGCCGCGGCGGCAAGGACAACATGAAGGAATAAAGGAGCAAAGTCATGTTCGGCAAGCAAGAATATGCACAGTATAATGAACTGCTCAACCGCAAAATTCAGGAGAAAAAGCACCTGATTGCGGTGCATCGCGGCAGTTATACCGGCAATATCACCCAAAGCACCATCCCAGCCTACATGGCTGCCATCAAGATGGGTGCGGATATGGTTGAGGGCGATATCAACTCCACCACCGATGATGTGCTCTTCGTTTTCCACGACGGCCACGAGCCTGACGTCTTTGGCATTGAAAAGAATGTAAAGACCATGACCTCCGCCGAAATGGAAAGCCTGCGTCCCTACAACGCGGTGTTTGGCCGCGCGGATCGCAGAGTAAATCACTTTGAGGAAGTGCTTGAATTCCTGCCGGAAGGCATTATGTATAATGTTGACCGTGCGTGGGATATTTTCCCCAAGGTGGTAAAGATGCTGGATCGGTACCCCAAGGCGGCTACGCAGGTGCTGCTCAAGGCGCCGATGCGCGCCAAGGAAGCCATTGAATTCCTGGCGCAGTATCCCACCAAATATATGTTCATGCCCATCTGCTACAACATGGCGGAAGTGAAAGAGGCGCTTGCTATCGAAGGGCTGAATATGGTGGGCGTGGAATTGATTGCCGCGACGCCCGAGGACGAACTGTTCTCTGACGAGGCGATCGCCTACATCCACAGCAAGAATCTGTATTGCTGGGTTAACGCCATTGAGCTGGGTCAGCTCAAGGCGGATTACTCTCCGCGTCCTACGCTGTACGGCGGCCTCAACGATGATATTTCCATCATCGAAGGTCCCGAAAAGGGCTGGGGCAAGCTGATGGATAAGAAAATCGACATCATCCAGACCGACTGGCCGGCGCTGCTTTATGCATATCGTGAGGGCCGTCTGGGCGTAAAATAACACCATCTGCAAGCGCGACGCGGCAGGCAACTTCCGCGTCGCCTTCGCTTTTTTTAGATTAACTGCTTCGGGAAAAAGGAGTACACCGATGTACGGGAAAAAGGAATACGCGCATATCAATGCACTGCTGAACCAAAAGCTTACCGAAAAGAAACACTTGATCGCCGTTCATCGCGGCACCTGGCACGGCAATATCATCCAGAACACCATCCCTGCCTATTCCTGCGCGCTGCAGATGGGCGCCGACATGGTGGAATGCGATCTGGAGATGAGCACGGACGGCAAGCTGTTTTCCTTCCACGGTCATCACGAGCCGGATGTACTGGGCATGCAAAAGCCTATCACCATGCTGTCTTCGGAAGAAATCAAGGCAATTACGCCGCATAACTGTATTACGCTGATCAGCGATATCCGCCTGAATACGCTGGAGGAAATTCTGGAATTTCTGCCGGAAGACAAGATGCTCAATATTGACCGTGCGTGGGACAAATTCCCGCAGGTGCTGGAAGTATTGGATCGCTATCCCCATGCGCAGCAGCAGGTGCTGCTCAAGGCGCCCATGCGTGCACCTGAGGCGCTGAAGGTGCTTTCTGCGCATCCTGTCAAATATATGTTTATGCCCATCTGCTATACCATGGCAAATGTGGAAACGGCACTGTCATTTGAAAATGTTAATGTGGTGGGCGCTGAAATCATCGCCGGCGTGAAAACGGATGAACTGTATCTGGATAAGGCGATCGCCGCCATCCATGAAAAAAACCTGTTCTGCTGGGTGAATGCCATTTCCCTGGGTGATTACAACAAGGATTATACGCCGCGCAAGGGCCTTTTTGGCGGTCTTGATGATGACATTTCCATCATGAAGGATCCCGCGCTTGGCTGGGGCGCGCTGATGGATAAGAAAATTGAAATCCTGCAGACCGACTGGCCTGCGCTGCTGTACAAATATCGCGAAAGCCGTCTGGGCATTAAATAAGCCACAAAGCGCTTCGCATACTGCAAAATGCCATTTTTATAAAAAATGAACGATAAAGGCGAAATGGCGTTATGACGCAACCATGCGCGCTTTCAGAGGAGAAACTCCGCTGCGATTTAATTGCAGCGGAGTTTTTTGGGGGGAGTATTCTTCGTTGCCTGATAGCCCATTTTGCGCTGCAGGCATAGAAAACTATGATGAAGAAGTGATGGAAACTAGGTGATTTTCACCGATGCGTGCCCCAGGAGTTTGCTGATGATTTTAACCTCGACGCCACCCGCGAAAAGCAGACTGGCGAAGGTATGCCGCAAGGCATGAATGCCATAACGGGGCAGACCGGCATTGCGCAGAATGACCTGAAAAGAACGCTCAAAATTCGCCGCCATAGCAGGCGTGCCGATGGTGTTCAGAATGACATTGGGCGAACGGTTGCCGTCCTGCAAAGCCAGTAAAGCGCGCTCTGCGGATTGATTGAGAGGAACGGTCCGACGTCCGCTGGAGGTTTTCGTGCTGTGCTGGGTTTCCAGACGATAGCCGCCGGTGATGTTGGCGTTCTCATCGCGGGGACGGGTGATGATGCTCGTCTTATTAACACGAAGCGTCCTTGCGGAAAAGTTGATATCACCCCATTGGAGAGAAAGGGCTTCCCCCATCCGCAGGCCGGTATTGAGGATCAGCAGATAGGCTGGCGCGTAGTGATAGAGCGGCTTGCCGAATTCATCAGTTTTAGCCAGTTCTCTTTTCAGAATTTCCACTTCGTCCGGCGAAAAGGATAGCACCTCTTTTGCTCCTTCGTTGGCGGAAGGCAGCGCCACGCCGAGGCAGGGATTGCGGGGGATAATGTTGTCAATCAAAGCATGCCGATAGCAGGCGCTGATGGCGAGATAGACTTTCTTGACACTGGAATAAGAAAGCTTTTTGTTCCGGTACAGATAGTTGATAAGCCGCTGAACATCATCCCGCGAAACCTGATCGAACCTCATTTTTCCCAGTTGAGGGAGAACGTGGTTGCGAATGGTGCTTTCCAGGCGGTCGTAGCTGAGCGGTTTCAGTTTTTGATACTGATAGGTTTTCAGCCAGTAATCAAAGTAAGCTGCCAGGGTGTAATGGATGGTTGCGGGCTTGGTTTCCTGGCGCTGCGCCTTTTTGAAGTCCCTCAGTTTCTTTTCGACTGCGGCTTTTGTTTTTGCGCTGAAACGTTTGGTGAGGGGCTTGCCGGCAGGATCTGAGCCCAGACTAATCTTAACAATCCATCTGCCATCTGCTGTCTGATAGACTGATCCATCACCGTAAGCATGCTCCATTTTCATTGCGTTTCCTCCTCTTCGGAGGTCTTTCATTGCGGCGAAAAATGGGACCAATTTGGGACCAATTCGGAATAGAAATTGTAGTCCTTTCTCCCTTCGCCTATGCAATCAGCGCACTTGTGCATTTGTCCGTTCCGTCCTTCCAATCAACCAAAACAACAAAAAACACGGAAACCCTTTCGGATTTCCGTGCTGTATCTGGAGGTGCCACCCAGATTCGAACTGGGGAATAAAGGTTTTGCAG
>JAZQXQ010000351.1:0-5327 GCA_045632965.1 Clostridia bacterium | reverse complement strand
ACCTTTACGGGCTGCGGCCTTTCGCTGGCGGGACCGCCGGTAGACGGCTATGTGGATGATGTGGCTGTGCTGACGGCCATGTTTGAAGTGGGGGAGGATATTGAATTCTTCACCACCCATACGATTGAAAACAACACTGTGAACGGCGAAGAAATGTGCTATATCATCGGCGCGCAGGATACCATCTGGACGCAGGAGGTTGGCCAGGTGATTGCCGTGCAGTGCAAAAATATGACCTTTGAGGGTCTTCATTTAGACTTTGGCAGCATCGGCATGCAACTGGCTTATTGCGAAAAGGTGACGGTGAATAACTGCTCGGCGAGCGACTGCGGTATTTTCGGCGTGTACGGCATGAAATCGAAGGACTGCATCATCAGCAATTCACGCACGGACCGCTGCGCGCACGGCATTGATATCCGCGATTCCGATCGTTTCCTGGTGGTGGATTGCATTGCAAAGGAAAGCGGGCAGGGGATTTTCTTCTCCTGGGGGCGCAACTCCCTGACGCAACGCTGCGAAATGACGGACAACGGCGTGGGATTTTTTACCGCCGGCGGCAGCAATAACCAGGTGGATGACTGTTTGATTAAAAACAACGAGCTGGGCTTTTATTTGCAAAAGGAGCAGCTGCTGACCGTGACGGACACGCAGGTGATTGGCAATACCGTCTGCGGTCTGCGCGCGATGAAGAGCGGCCTTTGCGGCATCGGCAATACGTTTGAGGATAATTTTGTTGGGCATCTGGCGCTTGATTGTACGCCGCTTACATACATGCACTGCACATGGACAAACAACGCAGACTGCGATATGTTTGTCCGCGGCGGCAGCGCAATCAAAATGATCGGCAATACATTTGACGGCGCGATACTGGATTCGTGCCGGTTTGAGGGATCGGAAAACTATATTCTGGCGGAATAATCCTGAAGGGGGATGGGCGTGTGCGCAACGTAAAAAAACTGTGTGTACTCTTTCTGCTGATGCTGCTGTTGCCTTTGGCGGCGACGGCCGGCGGTGTGGAATGGACAGGAACGGAATGGGACGGCTCGATTGAGGGCGAGTACCCAAGCCGCAATTGCGATATCGTCTCCATTGGCAGAGAGCCCGCGCGCGTTGATTCCATTCCCTATGAGGATATGGAAAAAGCCATCGCCGGCGCGGAGAATTATCAGAAGGAATTGTCTGCGTATTATCTGCTGCTCAGCCAGACGGAGTGGAAATTTGCTTATTTTGAGAATCCCGCGGCGTTTGATGAGAGCGGCATGACGCAATTCTATCAGGAGGAATATGACGTATCCTCGTGGGATGATATTTTTGTGCCCTCCGTGTGGCAGACGGAAGGGTATGACACGCCCATCTATACCAACACGACGCAGAAATTTGCGCTCAATTTCGGCAACAAGGGCATTGGCTACCCCCGCGATCTGCCCAAAGCCCCCACGGTGTATAACCCCGTGGGACTTTACCGCCATACCTTTGAGATTCCTGCGGAGTGGGCGGGGCAAAGGGTATATCTTGATTTTGAAGGCGTGAACTCCGCATTCTATCTGTGGGTGAACGGCGTGCGGGTAGGCTATGCCGAGGACTCCTTTACCAACGATGAATTTGACATCACGGATTATGTGCGCTTCGGCGAAGAAAACATGCTGGCGGTGAAGGTATACCGCTGGTGCGACGGCTCGTGGCTGGAGGATCAGGATTATATTGATCTGTCGGGCATTTTCCGCGATGTGTATGTGTATGCCGCGCCGCAGGTGCGCGTGCGCGATTTCAGCATCGTGACGGATCTGGACGAAAACTTTGTCAACAGCCAATTGAATGTGGAAGCGGCGCTGCGCAATTATACGCAGGCTGATGCGCAGGCGAGCGTGCGTGTGCATCTGTTTGATGCGCAGCAGCAGGAAATTGTCCTTGAAAATGCCGTAATTACGGAAAATGTGCCGGCGGGCGAAGAAAAGATGCTGCAATTCAGCATTCCGGTGGAGGCGCCGCGGCTGTGGAGTGCCGAGGATCCCTATCTGTATACGCTGGTGCTGGAGGAAGAAACGGCGGCGGGGACGGTGTACGAAGCCTATCGGGTGGGCTTCCGCGAGATTACCTACAAGACTACCGAGAGCGGCTGGTACGAGGGAGAAACGACCGATCATGACCTGATCCGCATCAACGGGCAGCCCATTGCTTTCCGCGGCGTCAACAGGCATGAAACGCATCCGGAGCTTGGCTATGCTGTGACCCGTGAGGTGATGGAAGAAGACATCCGCATCATGCTGGAGAACAACATCAATGCCGTGCGTACTTCTCATTACCCCAATGATCCGTATTGGTACTATCTGTGCGACAAATACGGCGTCTATGTGATGGACGAAGCCAATCTGGAGTGCCACTCCAACATGACGGCGGAGAATGCGCGCATGACGGATTATCTGACCAATTCCATCATCGACCGGCAGTATAACATGGTACGCCGCGACCGCAACCATGCCAGCGTTGTGATGTGGTCGCTGGGCAATGAGTGCAAAAATCCCGAGATCCTTAGGACGATTCTGGTAGAAAGCTATCCTGATCCCGAAGGCACGGCGCGCGTATTGCATGAATACACCAAGGACCGTCCCTGGCATTACGAGCAGGCGCAGGAAATGTACGAAACGGGCATAGACGTGCGCTCGGGCATGTATGCCAAGGTGGATGTGCTCATTGAGCATGGCGAAAGCGATGTGGCCGTGCCCATGATCGAATGCGAGTACATTCACGCGATGGGCAACTCCTGCGGCAATATGGATGAATACTGGGCGGCATACGATACCTACCGCAATCTGCAGGGCGGCTTCATTTGGGATTATATCGATCAGTCCATTTATCTGACGGCGGAGGACGGCACGCAGTATTTTGCCTACGGCGGCGACTTTGGCGAGCGTGTGCATGACGGCAATTTTTGCGCAAACGGCCTTTTGCTGCCCGACAGAACGCTGCAGCCCGAAATGGCAGAGGTGAAATACCAGTACCAGCAGATCAAATTCAGCGATGTTGATGCGCTGAACGGTCTGATTGAAATCAAAAACTATCATTTGTTTACCGATCCTGCCGATAAATACGAACTGCGCTGGTCGCTTATGCGCAATGATACGGTGCTGCAAAGCGGTATCCTTGCGGACGAACTGATGCACGTTCCCTGTGTTGACGCTGAGAGCAATCAGCCGGGACGCGCAACGGTGCAGCTTCCCTTGGTGCTTATGGAAAGCGATCTTCTGCCCGGGTGTGAGTATTTCCTCAATATTACCGTGCATCTCAAAGAGGCGGCGGGGCTTTTGGCGCAGGGACATCAGGTGGCGGTGGAGCAATTTGTATTGCAGCCTGAGCTGCCGGCGGCTGAAACAGCGGACACGCTGTCTGCGGTGAACTGCGAACGCGTGAACGGTGAAACGATTCTGCGCGGAGAAAAATTTGAGATCGTCTTTGATGAAGCGCAGGGACGTATCGTTCGCTATGATGTAACAGACGAAAAGAGCGCTGTGCGCAGCCTGATTGTCCCCGGCGAGGGCCCGGCGGGCAGCTTCTTCCGTGCCAGCACGGATAACGACCGCGGCTTCAGCTCCGGCCTGGTGGTTGTCACCCGGCAGTGGAAAAATGCCGGAGTCTATACGGTTGAAAGCTATGTAGTCACGCAGATGGATGACGGCAGCGTGGTGATTGCCGTGGAGGGCGTATATCCCGAGCTTGGCGGCATGGAAATGGATACGGAGTATACAGTATACGGCGACGGCATGATAGCGGCGGATGTGCGGATCCGGCCGGTGTACAGCAAGAATTATATATATCTGCCGGTGGCGGGCATGCAATTGACCGTGCCCGGGGAATACGAGCAGATGACGTACTTTGGCCGCGGGCCGGAGGAAAACTACACCGACCGCAGCGCGGGCACCAAGGTGGGACGCTATCAGACGACGGTGTCGGATAACTTTACCGCGTATATGGAATCCTCCGAGACGGGCAACCGCACGGGCGTGCGCTGGATTGCACTGACGGACGATACGGGCTTTGGCCTGCTGGCTGCCGCCGGTAATCAGCCGATTGAATCAAGCGCCCTGCATTACACGGCGGAGGAACTGGACCGCGCTGTGCATCCCTATGAGCTCAACGCGCTTAAGGATACCATCCTGCGCCTTAATGCGGTGCAGATTGGCGTGGGCGGTGACAATTCCTGGGATCGCTACATCCCGCACGAGCAGTATCTGCCCGATGATCCCGAGTATGCATATTCTTATCTGCTGATGCCTCTTGAGAAAGGGGAGGATGCGATGGAAAAGAGCGTGGAAGCCAAATTGCGTTTTCTTCAATAAGCAGAATTTCCTGATTATACCAAAAGGCCCCTGAATAAACGGGGGCTTTTTGTGTATAAATATGCTCAAAATGATAAAAAACATCAAATATACAAGAAATCCTCTTGAATGATGGTATGCATACGCGTATAATAAGAACATATTTTTCGTGCTCGACACGATGAAAAATGGGAGGAATTACCATGAAAACCCGTAAGATGTTTGCTTTCGTGATGGCGCTTTGCTGCATGATGAGCATGTTTTCTTTTGCCTCTGCTGAAGAGACTATCAAGATCGCGGTGATCGGTCCTCTGACCGGCGGCGCTGCCGTATATGGCAATGCTGTTGCTAACGGTGCCAAGGTTGCTGTGGAAGAAATCAATGCGCTGGGCGGCATGCAGATCGAACTGGATATCCAGGACGACGAAGCTGACCCCGAAAAGGGCATCAACGCCTATAACACCGTGCTGGACAACGGCGCGCAGATGATCCTGGGCACCGTGACCACCGCTCCCTGCCTGGCTGTGGCTGCCACGGCTTATGAAGAGCGCGTGTTCATGCTGACCCCCTCTGCCTCCTCTGCCGACGTGACCGCGGGCAAGGACAATGCCTTCCAGGTATGCTTCACCGACCCCGGCCAGGGCATCGCTGCGGCTGACATGATCGTTGCAAAGTCCATGGGTACCAAGATTGGTATCATCTACAACAACGCTGATCCTTACTCCACTGGTATCTACCAGTCTTTCGCCGCCCGCTGCGCCGAGCTGAACCTGGAAATCGTGGCCACCACCACCTTCTCCTCTGAAGATAACGCGGACTTCTCCGTGCAGATCGCTGCCTGCAAGGACAACGGTGCTGACCTGGTGTTCCTGCCTATCTACTACACCCCCGCTTCTCTGATCCTGGCCCAGGCCAAGGCTGTTGACTATGCGCCCACCTTTTTCGGCGGCGACGGCATGGACGGTATCCTGGCGCCGGAAGGCTTTGATAAGACCCTGGCCGAAGGCCTGATGC
>JAZQXQ010000350.1:0-1585 GCA_045632965.1 Clostridia bacterium | reverse complement strand
CGCTTTTTTTGATGGAAAAGATAACGCCAGCTGCGGCTGGCTACACCTCATCAGCCTCACTACGTTCGGCAGCTTCCCCTCAAGGGGAAGCCTTTTTTATTGTTTGCAGCCAAGCAAATGCCTTCCCCTTGAGGGGAAGGTGTCACGATAAAATCGTGACGGATGAGGTGTAGCTGCCCGCGGGCAGCGTTACCCCACATAAGAAATTGCCATGACGCTCCCGCATCATGGCAATTTCTTATTTCATCTCCGGCACTTCCACATCCGGCTGGAAGGAGCGCAGCCACTCCACCGTCGAGCGTGCCTTGGCATACAGTTGCAGCGCCAGTTCCTTTCCCACAAAGCGGGAGGAAATATTCTTGTAGGAGAAGGGATAGTCCGACATGTAATAAAACATCAGGTCGATCAGGAAATCCTCCGCCTCGGCGCGGTGTTCGCTTAGCCGCTCAATGTCAGCCTCCTGCCTGAATTTTTCGCTCTCCACCACTTTTTTGAACAGGAAATTGAGGTTGTGCGTCTTGGGCGCTTCGGCGTTGTTGTAATAGACAAACATGCCTTTGAGCTGGCGCTCCACCGCCTGCTGGCACAGATACGCCACATACACCCAGCGTTCGCCCGCGATCAGGCAGTCGATCGTACCCAGATCGTAATCGGAGAGCATCAGCCAGTAGCCGTATTTCTGCGCTTTATTCATCCTCTTCGTCCTCCACCGCAACGATCTCGCCCGTCTGCACAAGGCGCAGCAGCGTTTCCGTTACGCTCCGGTCAAAGACGCGGTCCAGCAGATACAGTTCCTGCGCCGCCTCCTCAAAGGTTTTCACTTTGTTATAGCCGCGGTCACTGGTCATGGCGTCAAACACATCCGCCACCGCGAGGATGCGCGCCTCGTAGGGGATCTCCTCGCCCTGCAATCCGCAGGGATAGCCGCTGCCGTCCATACGCTCATGATGCGTGCGCGCAAGCTCGGCAATGCGCTCGCCGTAAATGGGCTCAAGGATGCGGCCGCTGTCCACGGGATGATGCATGATCACGCGGTATTCGTCATTGGTCAGGCGATCCTTCTTGCGCAGGATTTCGCCCGGCACGTTGCATTTGCCAACGTCGTGGAACAGCGCGCCCAGCACATAATCCTCCAGCGTCAGGCCGGGGCAATGCTCCTTGAGTTCCTCATACAGCCTCACGGCATAGCGCATCACCGCGCGCGAATGACGGCGGGTGTAGTGATCCTTTTCGTTGATGCGGCGCAGCATGCCGCGCAGCTCCTCCTGCCAGTACGCCTCGGAAGAAAACACCGGGCAGGTGGATACGTAAAGCAGCAATGCGCTTTGCGTGCAGCGCATCAGCACATTGTTTTTAAGACGGTTGATAAAGAACGAATCGCCGGGATGGAAGGTGATCGTTTCGCCGTCCATATCAATCTGCATTTCGCCTTCATGCACAAAAAAGAATTCAAAATCATTCTCCCCCGTGCCCGGCGTCAGCCAGACCGTGGCATTCTTATCCACGCGCTGGGTCATGATTTCTACATTGTCATGCTTGGCCAGCAGCGTCAGCCCGTCAGCGGCGCCGGGAGCATTGCGGTCAT
>JAZQXQ010000349.1:0-7979 GCA_045632965.1 Clostridia bacterium | reverse complement strand
CCGCCCATGCCGACAGTCAGCGCCGCCACAGCCTTCGCCGCCTGTCCGCGGCATACGGTGATGTGATAGGGCTGCCCGTTGCAGGCCGGGGGCGCAAGGCGCGCAGCAGCTAATATCGCCTGCAGCTTTTCTTCCTCCACCGCCCGCGATGCGTCATAGCTGCGGCAGGACTGGCGAAGGTTTGCAATCTCGGTAAAATTCATGCATTCTCTCCTTTGTCATACACGCATTCGCCGCCAAGATAGGTCTTTTCCACGGCAATTTCGCTGATTTTGTTTTCGGGCACGTTAAAGGGGCTGTCCGACAAAATGACAAAGTCCGCCAGCATGCCGGGCGCAATTTTGCCCTTCACATGTTCCTCAAAGGAAGCATGCGCACCCTCAGCGGTGTAGGACAGCAGCGCTTCCTCCACGCTCATGGCCTCCTCCTTGCGATACGGCCCCTTGCCGGACAGCGTGCAGCGCGTCACGGCGCACTGAATGCCGTGCAGCGCGCGTGGCATCTCCACCGGGCAGTCGGTGCCGTTGGATACATGCAGCCCCATCTGTTTGAGCGAATGGAACGCATAGCTGGTGCTCGCCAGCTCCTTGCCGGCGCGCGCCTCCACAATATTGATGTCGTAATCGAGGAAAATGCTCTGAATATACGCGTGCAGCTTGAGCCGCTGCATCTTTTTCAATTGATCGGGACGCGTCAGCTGCACGTGCACAATGCCGCTGCGGTGATCCTCGCGCGGGCAGGCGGCAAAGGCCTTTTCATAGGACAAAAGAATGCGGTCGAGAATGCCGTCGCCGATGGCATGAATGGCAATCTGCATGCCGTTTTCATGCGCCAGCGAGATCATTTCGTCAAATTGCTCCTGCGTGAAGATCGCAAGGCCCTTTTCGCCGGGCATATCGGCATATTCCCTGCTCATGAACGCCGTGCGCGCGCCCAGAGAGCCGTCGCCCAAGAGCTTGAGCGGGCCGATCCTGAACATCTGCGAGCCCACACCCGTCTTGTAGCCGGCGGCGAAAAATTCACGCAGCGCCTGCGGCGTGGGCAGCTGGCTCTGCTCGTACACGCGCACGGTCAGCTTGTTTTCCGCCTCCAATTCATGATAGGCGGCCACAATCTCCTGCCACGGCGTATTTTCCAGCGTGCACAGATCGTCCGTGTGCGAGCCCGTCACGCCAAGGGCATTAAGGCCCTTGCACGCGCGCAGAATCATGCGCTTGATTTCCGCGCGGTCGGGCTGCGGCAGACGCGTATACACCAGCGACATGGCGCTGTCAAGGAAAAGACCCGTCTTGAGATCATACGCGCCGCCGTCGATCTTTTCCACCTTATCGATACCAAGCACACTGAGCGCCTTGGAATTGACCACCAGAGAGTGCCCGCAGCAGCGGGTGATGCAGATGGGATGCTCCATGGACACCGCATCCAGCTGCGCGCGGGTGGGCAGATCGTGGTTGTCCGCAAAATAATCCTGATTCCAGCCGCGGCCGCGCACCCAGTCGCCCGCGGGGATATTCTCTGCCGCGATAAAATCCCGCAGCGCCTGCTGGATATCGGCAACGGACGACGTATGCCCATCAGATTGCAGCAGCTCATCAAGCCGCCAAAGCCCACCATGTGCATGTGCGAATCAATAAAGCCCGCGCAGACAAACTTTCCCTGAAGATCGATCACCTGATCGCCCTCCTGCTGCATAGAAAGCGCCTGCGATTTGTCGCCGGCGAAAACAAATTTGCCCTCTTCCACAATAAAGGCCTGGCACATTTTCCCCGTGCCGGTAAAAACCTGTCCGTTTACATACAGCTGTTTCATAAAAAAAGCTCCTTGTTTGATGCTCTTATTATACCGTATGAACGCAAAAATGCCTATCCGCTGCACAAAAGAAAAACATCCGGCAATTTCTGCCGGATGTTTTTGTCCTTTACAGGCCCTGCCAGAGGATATTTTCCTCGCGCGTATACCAATTTTCATCCTGCAGCGATACGCTCTCCTCCATCAGCGTTTCCCATTCGCCCGATTGCTCATTGAGCGCACGCACCGTCACGCGCAGCCGGTTATCATAGCTGCGCAGCGCATAGCCATCATCATACCAGATGTATTCGCTGTCCATATCGGATACCGCTCGGCGGATCAGCTTTAAATCCGTCCCGGACCAGCGAAAAAGGCACCATTCATGCAGCGCACCCGCAAAGCCGTTATTGGCACAGGACAATACCAGTTCTTTGTCAGGATACAATTGATAATTGCAAATGCCGTACCCCAGCCCGTCGTGCGCAGCATGCACATAGTTTTCGCCATTCCAGACGAAAAACTCAAAAAATCCATTGCTGGCTCCTGCGGATACGCATACGATCAGATCATCCGCGCCGTCAAAGTTCACATCCGCCTTTTGGATAAAAGGCTCTGTCTCCAGCGCGGTAAAATAAATGATCTGCCCGTTATCCGCCGTGTAAGCGTGGATGTTTTCGCCCGCGCTTGTTACGCCCACAATGTCCGCCTGCGCAGGCAAAATCAAGCACAACAGAAAAAGAAGAGCTACTGCCTTTTTCATTTTTGAACACCTCCACCAATAAAACGCGCGGAACGGAATTATTCATGCATCAGCGCTTATATTCCACATCCGTCGCCGGGTGGAAGGTGAGCTTGCCCTCGCTCTTTTCGCCCAAACGGCACAATTGGCCGCGCCCCGCCACGGGCTCGCGCACACCGTCGATCTCGGGATCAACATACTGTTTGAACCACTTTTCCATCATCGCTTTCATTTCGGCGCACTTTTCCTCGATGAATTTGGGGCCGTGGATGAAATAACGGTTCTCGTTGATGAGGTTGAACAGTTCGCGCGGGTCGTTTTTGAGGTCGTACAGTTCATGCGGGCCGTAGGGATAGCGGTGAATGTACTTCCACTCCTTTGTGCGGATCATGCGGCACGGGCCGTATTCGTCAAAGACGGTCACGGCTTCGTGATATTCTTCCTCCGTGCCCTCGGTGAGCAGCTTCAGGAAACTACGGCCGGGCAGCTGATCGGCTTCGGGATTTTCGATGCCCGCAAAATCAAGGAGCGTGGGCATAAAATCATAGGCATTGAGCAGCGCATCGCTCTTGATATTCTGCTTCATCACGCCCGGGAAGGAGAAGATGCAGGGCACCTTGACAGAGGTATCAAAAAGATTGAGCGGCATGGTGCAGTTGCCCTTGCCCCAGATGCCGTGCTGACCGCAGGAAAAGCCGTTGTCCGCAGTGAATACCACCAGCGTGTTGTCGCGGATGCCGCGCTCCCGGAGCTTATTCATGATGCGCCCCACGCCGTCGTCCACGCCCTGCACCGCGGCGTAATAACCGCTGAGCAGATCGCGCAGCGTCAAAAACTCACGCTCTTTCTTGGCAAAAGTCAGGCTATAGACGATGTCATGCGGATGGTGGATGCTGTTTACGCTTCTTGGATCCTGCGGCACGTCGTCAAAGGTGCAGTTGTTGTAGTAATAATCCACATACTCCTGCTTGTGCTGATCGACGTGCGGGCTGTGCGGCGCGGTGTAGCTTAGGTTCAGGTAGAAGGGCTTGTCCTGATCGCAGCAGTCGTCGATAAACTGCAGCGCGTCGTCAGTAATCACGTCGGTGAGATATCCTTCAGTCTGCACTCTCTCGGTGCCGCGGTAAGCCGGCGCGTTGATATACGTGCCGCTGCCGCCCAGCGTCACAAACCAATGCTCGTAGCTTTTTTGCGGATAGCCCGTCGCGCCCATGTGCCATTTGCCGGAAATGCCGCAGATATAGCCGTTTTTCGCCAAAAGATCGGTATAGCCCGTGATGCCCTCCAGATATTCCACCGGCGCATCGCCGTGCACTTCGCCGGCGCCGTTGCGAATCCAATCCTCAATGCCGTGCTGCGAGGGAATGCGCCCGGTCAGCAAAGAAGCACGGGCGGGCGAGCACACGGGCGAGGTGCAGAAGAAATTCTGCAGATTGACGCCCTCTTCCGCCAATTTATCGATGTTGGGCGTGCGTATCTCTTTATTGCCGTTGCAGCCCAGCGACCACCAGCCCTGATCGTCGGTGAGGATAAACACGATGTTCGGCTTCTTTTTCATTTGGCTTCTCCTTATTTTTCAAGCATATACGCAATCCTGCACGCACGCGCGTAGCACTCGGCAAAATACTGCTCCAAGGGCATGGCAGCATATTTATCGTTGTCATGCCGGCCGGGCTTTGATTTGATCGTCAGTTCCATCGTCAGCGCGCCGTTATAGTTGATTCTGCGCAGCCGTTTCGCCGTCTCCTCCCAATCGCGGATGCCGTCAAAGGGCAACAGGTGCAGATCATCCAGCCACGTGATGTTCCCGTCGTGGTCGCGCACGCCAAGGTTGTCGTTCAGATGCGTGCACAGCAGCCTGTCGCCGTATTTTTTCGTCAGATCCTGCCCATGGTTGTAGCACAGCTCATGCCCCGAATCCCAGCAAAAGCCCACCGAAGGATTATGGCGGAAGAAATCCATCAGCGCATCGAGATACTCCTCGCCCTCGGTATTTTCAAAAGCCAGCAGCACATCCGTCTTTTCCGCCGCGGCCACCAGCTGCCCGAAGCGCTCGATGCCCGCCGCCGTGGGCGAATGATCCTCAAAGCCGATGAAGGCATGCACCACCAGCAGGGGAATCTCCTCCTGCACGCAAATATCCAGGCAGTGCAAAAGCTCTTTGAGCGCTTCCTGCGCCTTTTCCTCATCGTCTTCCCACATATCCTTCATCTTGGTGAAGGGCGCGTGCAGCGACTGAAAAATCATGCCCGTTTCGCGCGCATGGGCGGCACCCTCGCGGATTGCCGCGTCGTTATCGGCATAGCCCATAAAAAAGCCGTCAAAGCCCGCGGCCTTGAGCATATCGATCTGCTGCGTATACGGCGCGCCAAAACCCTTGGAAATGTTCATGCAAAGCAGACTGTTCATTGCTTTTCCCTCGCTTTCTGCGCGATGGCGCGCAGATTTTTCATCACAGGATTGACGCCGCGGCCAAAGTAATCATGCAAGCGCAGATATTCCTGATACATTTTTTCATACGTCGCCGCCCGCGCAGGATCGGGATAATACATGCCCTTGTCCAGACAGTGCATGTGCGCCATGGCGTCATAGATGGTATCATACGCGCCCGCCGCCGTGGCCGCCAGCATACACGCGCCCACCGCAGGCGCCGGCACATTTTTGCTTTGGCGCACGGGCAATTGGGTGATATCGCTGATTATCTGCATCAGCAGCGGATTTTTAAAGGAAATGCCGCCGCATGCACACAAAACCTTCATCTCAAAGCCCTTTTCGCGGTAGGAATCCACCATCGCCCGCATACCAAAGGCGATGCCCTCCAGCAGCGCGCGGTAGATCTGCGGCGCAGTGGTGGTGAGCGTCATGCCCATCAGCATGCCCGTAAGAGAGGCATTCTGTAGGATCGAGCGGTTGCCGTTCCACCAATCCAGCGCAAGCAGGCCGCTTTCGCCGGGCGAAAGCTTTGTCGCCTCGCGCGTGAGATACTGATGCACGCTCATGTTTTCCTTTTGCGCCGCCTGTGTTACCTCCCGCGGCACGGCATGATTCACATACCACGCCAGCGTATCGCCAAAGGCGGGCTGCCCGGAGGCATAGGAATAATGCTGCGGCAGTATCGTGCCCCACATGGCGCTGGCCGCGCCCTCAACCTCGGCAAACCGCTCGTTGCCATACACCAGCCCCGAGGACGTGCCCAGCGACATCATCGCTTCGCCTCCGCCGCGCACGTTGAGCGCGTACAGCGCGGCATGGCCGTCGTAGTGTCCGCCCGCCACGGGAATGCCCGCTTTGAGGCCCAGTTCCTTCGCTATCCCCGGCAAAAGCCTGCCGGCGCATTCAAACGGGCGACACATCCTTCCGCGCAGGAAGGTTTCCTCCGGATGCTCAAAAGCGGGATGCAATTCCTTAAAGAACGCCGGATACCCCGTTTTCTCATCCCAGAAGGCCTTGACCGCCGCCATGGAGGTATTGCGCACCAATTCGCCGGTGAGATAATGCAGCATGTAATCGTGCGCTTCCATGAAAAGTTCCGCCGCCTTGAAAACCTCTTCATCATGGCGGATGGTATAGAGCACCTTGCAAAAGAGCATTTCCGCCGCGGCGTGGCCGCCGAAGTGTTTGAGAATTTCGGGCTGATAAGACAAAATCAGCTGTTCGATTTCTTCTTTTTCCGCGATGGCGTTGCGCTGCTTCCACATGTTCACATACGCCAGGGGATGGCTCTTAAACTTTTCCTGATAGCACAGCGGCCTCAAATCCTGCCCCAGCGGCAAGATCGTGCAGCCCGTGAAATCAAGGCCCATGGCGATGATATCCTCTTTATCCGCCTGCGCCTTGCCGATCGCGCCGCGCACGCTCTCTTTAAGCGCCCATTCATAATCCGCCGGGTGCTGCAATTGATAGCCCGCCTCCAGCGGCGTGCCGTCGGGCAGTTCTTCCGTCATCACGGCATGGGGGTAGATCACTTCATGCTGGGCAATCACTTCGCCGTCCCGCACGCGGCAAATGACCGCGCGCGCCGAGAGCGAACCGAAATCCACGCCCAAAGTATACTTATCCATCATGTTTCCTTCCGTCAGCGCACTTGCTCCAGCACGCCGCTAAGCAACGCACGCGCTTCTTCTTCGCCCGCGGTGGTTTCTACTGCTACCAGCCAGAATGCATCGCCGTCAAGCAGGATGGCATATTTCTCGGCATACTGCTGATACATAAACTCCGAAGTGACCATGTGCACGCCGCTTTCAAGCTGTGTATACTCAATCGTGATACCCTCTATGCCGTTTTCATCCGCCAGGATCGACAGGTAGATTTCCAGCGCCGTCTGCACGCCCATACCGTCAATCATCCCGCGCAGATCATCGGGCATAGCACGCCAATAGGCTGCCTGCAAGCAGTTTTCCCCATGCGACGCAGCATAGCGGATCGCGCCGTTTTCCTGCACGCTTTCCTGCAGCTGCCAGCCGCGGGGAATACACAGCGTCACATGGCCCTGCGTCACCGTTTCACCTGCCGTCAGCGCAGGCAGCATGGACGAAAGCACGCTGTCGGTATGCGCAGTTTCCTCGTCCGGCCAGCACAGGAGGACGCGGATCAGCTGATCCTGCGCCGTCATCCACACCGCGCTTTTTGCATACTGCGTGCCATATTGATTGGAATACCAGTCAAGATGCAGCGCCGTCACGCCGCCCTCATATTCTTCCCACTTTGATTCCACACCGCTGCCCGTTGCACTGCCGACTTCCTCCTGCATTCTGCTCAGCAGCAGCTCTTTGGGGGCCATCGCCTTTTCTTCGTCAGTCATCACGGTGCTGAGTATGTACATTTCCGGCTGCAGCGCATTGCTCAGCATAACATCCGTATGCTTATCTTCCGTTTCCACATCGGCAATCCTGAAGCCCGATGGATACGCAAGCTTCACATTGCCGATCAGCAAGCCCTTGGCCGCCTGCAGAGGATAGGTGACCACTTGCATCAGCTCCGCCGCAGCCTCTGCGCCGCCCTGATTGCCCAGATACGAAACGCCCACCACGGTGTTGCCATACAGCGCCGTCAGCGTGCCCATGCAGCCGCTGCCGCCGTTCGCCGCAACATCCATGCTGCCAATCAGCGCCTCAAGTCCTTCGCGCTCCAGCGTGTCCGCCTGCATATTGCTGTATTCAAGATTGCCGATCTGGCTTTGCAGCACCAGCAAAAGCAAGCCGGCAGAAGATGCCTCCGCGATGATCTTTTGCATGTCTTCGCCGCTCGCGTCTATCGTGAACACATTGATCGCTTCGTTGTTTGCGTTAAAATACATCCCGGTTTCATCGTTTTTGACAAAGCCCGCCGGCAGGCCGACAGGCAATCCGCCCGCTTCGATCGTTTCCTGCACGCGCAAAGGCAGCAGCATCTCATTCAGCCATTCATCGCACTGCGCCGCCGCTTCTTTGGCCGCATTTACGCTCACAATCAC
>JAZQXQ010000348.1:0-2964 GCA_045632965.1 Clostridia bacterium | reverse complement strand
CAGCAGCTTTTCCTGCAGCTGCGCTGTCAATTTGCCTTCCTCGATCGCCCAGCCGCGCAGGTGTCCGCCGCCCTGCATCAGCTCCTGATCGTAAAGAAGCGGCAGCGATTCGCGCATTTCATACAGCGGCTCAATCACAGTGCGGGCAGGATCATCAATGAGCAGCAGTACATGCGATAATTCCACCGCCGCGCCCTCACGCACGCGGAGTCTCGGCGGAATGCGCTCCGTCACCGTACCCTCCGTCGGGCGGATCTGCGGTTTTGCGCCGCGGGTATAATCATATTCTTCCAGATCAACAGCCGCCACTACGCCCACGCGCACGCCGCTTTCGGTGGTACGCTCCACCAGCACCATGCCGTTCACGCAGCGGGTAAAAAAGCCCTCGGCCACATATTTTTCCATCGTCTGATGGATTTTTTCAATCCGTCCGCCGTCCTCATGCAGATAGGCTTCAGGCAAAATCAGCCTGAGCGCGCTGGGCGCATCGCCGACAAGCTCCTCTGTTTTCGCCCAATAGGCAGGCTCAGCGGTATACTGATCACAGGCGACGACGGGCCATTTATCCATATATTCAGCCCCGGGCAGCAAAAATGCGCCGCAGCGGACAGGCGATTCATTCGTATTCTTCAAAAAACCCTCTCCCTTCTTAAATGCCAAAAACGCGGCAAAAGCCGCGTGTTGATTGCAGTATTATACATCCTCTACCGGCAGATCGCTCTCCGCAAAGGGATCGGACTCCTCAAAAGCGTCCAGCACTTCACGCACAGATGCCGCCTGATTGGAACGTGTTTTGCGCTTGAGCATGTTCTCGCGCTCCTCCGCAGGGAATACATGGATATCCAGCCCACGGCTTTCAAAGGAGATTTCCGCTTTTTCGCGCGGGAAAGTCAGCGCCAGGCCTTCGGTATATTTGGTACGGCAGCGGCGGGCATAGCCCGTCGCCACCTCGATGCGGCCATGCCAGTGCATAGGAATAAACACGCGCGGCTTCATCGCCATGATAAAATGATTGGCGCCCGCCTCGTACATGCCGCCCATGCGCGGATCCACCGGGAAGAAGCACAGATCAATGGGATTGCCCAGCATCTGCTCCACACAGGCATAATACATGTGCTCCGCCTGCGTGATCTGCCGAAGCGTGCTTTCCTCTCTCCAGTGCCACAGATTCAGATCCCCGGCAAAGAAGATATTCAGCCCGCCGCAGGAAATATAAAACGACACGCCAAGATCGGTCGAACCATACGCCTTTACCTTCACATCGCCGTAGCGGCGCGTTTCCCCAATGCCGATGCGATCGCCGTGCGCATCCGCAGGCATATCATCGGCGATGATATAATGCACCTTGCTCAGATGCTTAAAGTCATAAATCACCTGATCAAAATGATCCGGATGCTCGTGCGACACAAAGAAAAGCACCTGCTCAAAGCCCTTGAAATCACTTTCCGACAACGCAGCCGTATCCTTGATTTCTCCGTTTTCTCCGCGCCAGTAGTCAAACACCATCAGGGTATCACCCACGGCTACCGAGAAACCCGAGTGATGAAAATACGTTACCGCAGCCTTTCCTGCCATGTCCCTCTCCCTCATCTGTATACAGTATGCGTTGTGTTGCGCGTATTTATACGCTTATCTTCCGCGGAAGAATCTGCGCGCTTCCTTAAATCCCGAAAGCGCCAGCAGCCAGCCAATCAAGCCAAGGCCGCTTTTGCCCTTCTTTTTGCGTCGGCTGACAATAAAGACCAGCACAATGGCAATAATCGCCAGTCGGCTGATACCCGTATCCTCATACGCCTCGTAATAATACGTATCGCCGGCGTATTCTTCTTCGCCCCAGTCGTCCTCTTCGACCACCTCAGCAAAGAAGCCTTCCCACCAGTTGCCGCTCCAGTTGTCAAAAACCTCATTCTTAACCGTTACTTCCGTACCGAAAAGGCCGCCGGTATTGAGATTTTCGCCCATGCTGCGGGCAAGCAGTTCACTGACGGCAAGCAGAAAATCGCCAACCGCCTTATCGTAATCGCGCTCATTGATAAAGGGTGCGCGCAGCTTGGACGAAAGCAGGCTGCCAAGCTGTTCTTCCGAAATGCAATCCGCAATTACTCCGCCCGTCACAACGGTATAGCGCTCTTCGCCAATCACCAGCAGCAAAAGAACATCATCTTCATCCAGCTGCCAGTAATCAAACAGGCCCTTGCCATATTCCTGCACATCCGCGCCGCCGAGAAAGTGACGGGTAACCACCACAAACTCCGCCCCGACCATGCGGTCGTTGAGCTTGTCAATATCTCCCGCCGTCTGCGCCGAAAGCACCGCCGCATCGTCATTGACATATCCACGCTGCGCAGGATACGCAACGCGCGCCATCGCCGGGAAAGCGCACAGGCAAACAAGCGCCGTCAGAAGGCACAAAAGCTTTTTCCGCATGCTCTCCCTCCTTATTGCATAGCGGCAGGCATGTTCAGCCGCTCCGCCGCCTCAACGCCGGCAATCCTCGCCAGCAAGCCGCTGAAGCTGCCGTGCAGCCCGTCGTTGAATTCCGCCGCATAATGATCGTAGTTTTCCATCGCCGACCAATCCTGGCACTTTTCCACCGCCTGCGGCAGCATAAGCGTGGCATACATGTGATCGCGGGAATCGGCAATTACGCTGTCCTTCTGCGCAAGGGCAGAAAGCAGCGTCTCAGCTTGCTTGATAAAATCTTCGCAGGCTGCGGCACGCTTTGTCAGCGGCAGAGCGGTATTTTTCATCACCGCCAGACTGCCGCTGACAGAAACGCACAGAGCGTCATCCTTTGACATGTGGCGCAAGGCAACCGTCAGCAGATTATGCGCCGTTTCCACGCGCGCATCGATCGCTTCTTCCAGCGCCGTCGCCTCCGCCGCCACGATTGCGCGCTCGCCCGTCCAATGCTTGCTTGCGCCATGCAAAAGCGCGCACGAAAGCATCGCAAGCATCAGCACA
>JAZQXQ010000347.1:0-6172 GCA_045632965.1 Clostridia bacterium | reverse complement strand
GGTTTTCGGGTGGGTTTTAGGGAGGGGCTTTTGATGCAAAAGCCGCCTCCCTAACGTCTTCCCCTGTATCTTTCCTGTGCGCGCATTGACCCCGCAAGGCAAAAATGATACAATAAATAGCATCCAACGGAAGGATGCTGTTTTTATGCAAATAACAAATCGTCTGTATTATGATAACGCTTATCTCACCGCCTTTGACGCGACGGTTGTCGCGGCGCGCGAAAAGGACGGCGCGTATGAAATTGCGCTGGATCAAAGCGCTTTTTATCCCACCTCGGGCGGCCAGCCCTATGACACCGGCACGCTGGGTGGCGCAAAGGTAGTGGACGTGACGGTGGAAGAAAACATCGTGTGGCATCGCGTGGAGGAAAAAATTTCCGTGGGCGAAATCGTGCAGGGCGAAATTGACTGGCCGCGGCGCTTTGATCACATGCAGCAGCACGGCGCGGATCATGTGCTGGCCGGCGCGTGCTACGAGCTCTTCGGCGGCGTGACGATCGGGCTGCACCTGGGCGAGGATGTTTCCTCCATCGATATGACGCTGCCCGGCGGGCGCACGCATCTGACAGAGGATGAAGTGCTGCAGCTGGAAACACTGGTGAACGCGCGCATCCAGCGCGATGATCCCGTACGCTGCTGGTTCCCGGAGGAAGCGGAACTGAATGCCCTGCCCCTGCGCAAAAAGCCCACGGTCACCGAGCATGTGCGCATCGTGGCCTTCGGCGATTACGAAATGGTCGCCTGCGGCGGAACGCATCCCAGTACCGCCGCGCAATTGGGCATTGTGAAGGTCATTTCCTGCGCGCCGGCGCGCGGCAAAATGCGATTGACCTTTGTCGCCGGCATGCGCGCGGTGAAATATTTGCAGGATTGCGCTCTTGCCGCGCAGAAGATCGCCCGAGAGGTATCCAGCGATATCCCCGGCGCGTACGCGGCATATCTGCGCGAAAAGGAAGCGGCGAAGGAAAACCGCCAGCAGCTGATGGCCAGCCTGACCGACGCGGCGGTGGAAATCGCCCTGGCGGCGGGGAAAAAGCTGCCGGACGGCGGAACTGTGTATGCCAGGCACCTGCCCTTTGCCGATCGCGCGGCGCTTTTGCACGCGGCGGCGCTGCTCACCAAGGCCGGCAACGCCATCGCCCTGCTCACCTGTCCCGATAAAAACGGCTGTGCGGCGATCTTCCTGCGCAGCGCCGACCGCAGCGAGGATATGAGCGCATTGCTTCGCAACAGCGGCGCGCGCGGCGGCGGCAAGAGCGATATGTCGCAGGGCAGCGCGGCGGATGAAAGCGTGCTGGCTGCGGCGCTGAAGCAGCTGGGAGCGTAAGATGAAAAAGCTGCGCCTTCCCCGCAAAGTAAAAAAACACCTGCCGCTGATCATCGGCGGCGTAATCGGATTGGTGCTTGGCGTTGTGTGCGCCGTTTTCGATGCGTTTGATACGCTGCTGCTTGCCTGCATTTTTCTGTGCGTCTCCTTCTTTTTGCAGCTGATACTGCACGAGGGCGGACACCTGACCGGCGGGCTCGTGAGCGGCTACAAATTTGAGTCCTTCCGCATCGGCGGCGTGCTGCTGACGAAAATCGGCGGCAGACTGCGCATCCGCTGGATGCCGGTATCCGGCACGGGCGGGCAATGCCTGCTGTCCCCGCCGGACTGTAAGCCCGAGGACGCGCCGTACCTGATCTATCATGCTGCCGGCAGCGCGATGAATATCGTGTCGGCGCTTTTGCACATCCCGCTGATCTTTACCTCCGCGCGCGTTTATGCCCTCTGTATGATCGCCGTCGGTTTGTACTTTGGCATTCTCAACGGCGTGCCGCTGCGCGTGCAGGGTATTGATAACGACGGCATGCACATCAAAAACATGCGGCACGATCCCACGCTGCGCACGGTGATTTATCGCCAGCTGCAGATCAACGCCGCGCAGTCGGAGGGCGTGCGATTGCGCGATATGCCGGAAGAATGGTTTGAAACCTACGACCATGCGCATCTGCACGGGGCGCTGCTTTTCTGCCGGCAGATCGATCAGGGCGCGTATGCCGAGGCCCTGCAATACGGGCAGACGCTGCTTCGCAACCGCAAAATGAACCGCATTCACCGCGGCGCGATCATGAATGACGTGGAGACGCTGAAGCTGCTGCGCGGGCAGACGGTGTTTGCCGAGAGCGCATTTTTGAAGGCGTATCGCAAATCGATGGCGTATGATCCCGCCGTGCAGCGCGCCCGCTATGTGCGTGCACTGCTCAAAGACAAGGACGAAGCGGCAGCGAAAAAGATGTACGCGCAGTTTGAGCGCGCCTGCCGGCGTTCGCCTGTACCTGCAAGCAACGCGTGCGAGATGGAAATCATTTCAGCGGCGCGTGCCAAATATGATGAAATCACACAAACGGAAGGAGCATAAACAAAATGGAAGTATCTGCAAGACGCGCTTTTAATCTGATGAAGGAGCTGGCGTACGTTCGCGTATCCTGCACGGCGGAAGAGAAAAAGGCCGCCGAGCGCCTGCTGGAGGAAGTAAAATCCTGCGGTGTTGATGCGCACATTGAGGAGTTCACCGTGGCCTGCGGCAAGGTAAAGCATGCCAAGCTCGTCGTCACCGCGCCTTATGTGAAGGAATACGAAGTGACGGGCTACGAGCGCTCCGCGTCCACGCCCGAGGGCGGCCTGGACGGGGAATTCAAGTATATCGAGGGCGCGCTGCCCGTCAATCTCATCGGCGCGGAGGGCAAGATTGTCATGCTCAACGGCCGCATGCGCATGGGCGATTATGAAAAGCTGCAGAAGGCGGGCGTCAAGGCGATCCTCACGTTCTCCGGCTCCACCATCGACCGCAAGAGCGAGACGGACTGCGATATCCGCAAGCTGCGCGAAATGATGACCGAAAAGCACGGCTTCAACGTGGCGCTGAATATGCGCGCAGCCGATGCGGCGGAGATTGTTCGCCGCGGCGCGACGCACATGCACATTGAGGTGGACAGCGAGTGCTACGACGGCGTGAGCCGGAACGTATGCGCGGTGATCCCCGGCGAAAAATACCCCGATGAAGTGATCTCCTTTGGCGCGCATTACGACAGCGTGCATTTCTCCACCGGCGTGTATGACAACATGTCGGGCTCGGTGATCATCATGGAGCTTTTGCGCTATTTCGCCGCGCACAAGCCTGCGCGCACGCTCAAATTCAACTGGTACGGCTCGGAAGAGCAGGGCTTGCTTGGCAGCAAGGCGTGGGTGAAGGCGCACGAGGACGAGCTTGACAAGCACGTACTGATGATCAACGTGGACGTGGCCGCTGCGACGCTGGGCAAGAACATTGCGCCCACGCTGGCGACCGAAAGCGCTGTGGGCTACATTGATGCGCTGATGCGCGAAATCGGCGTGGCCTGCGAAGTGAAGATGGATATTTACTCCAGCGACTGCGTGCCCTTCGCCGATCACGGCGTGCCGGCTGTCAATCTGTGCCGCTTTGGCACCATGGGCGCGGGCTATATTCACGATCGCCGCGATAACCTCAAGAGCAATTATCTTGACGAAAAGGCACTGGGCATTACGCTCAAGCAGGCGCTGCATCTGGCCCGCCGCGTGGACGGCGCGGAGGTATTCCCCATCGAGCGCAAGATCAGCGATGAGATCCGCGGCAAGGTGGATGAGTATTTGTTTAAGAAGGAAAAGAAGTGATGGGGGACGATCGAGAGGGCGGCTTTGGAAGGCCAAAGCCCCCTCTCGAGCTCACCCCGAAAGCCGGCGTTGGCATTGGAAGGCGTGTGCTTTCTTTGCCGCGGCAGTTGGTATGAAAAAGAACCGGAGAAAACGGATGCAAGCAAGCTTGCCTCGGTTTTCCCCGGTTTCTTTTTCAGGCTGCTTCGCAGCCCTGCGGAGCTTTGCTCCGCGGACTGCCGCTTGGGTGCGGATTGGTGTTGGGGCCGCCGTTTTTCTGCGGGAAAACGAGCGGGAGGCGCGCTGCGGCGCGGGATGGGGAACGAGGATAACGCCGCTGCCCTTTGGCAGATGAAGGCGGATGAAGTTCCAATGAGGCACAGAGTGCAGCGAGCTTTAGCGCTGCTGCACGACAATGCCGAATTGCGGAAGGTTTGGGGAGGGGCTTTGGGCTCCAAAGCCGCCTCCCTAACGTCCCCTTACTCCGCGCTCAAATCCAGCACGGGCACGGTCGTCGCATCGCCGCCGGCCATGTAGGTGGGCAGCTTGCCGTCCCACTGATTGATCTCGGTGTAGGCGATCAGCTCATCGGTCAGGGATTCGGCCACCAGACGGTTGGCCTCGGCTTCGGCTTCAGCCTTGGTGCGGATGGCGTAAGCAGCAGCGTCAGCCTGAATCTTCTGTACGTTGGCCTCGGCCTCGGCAGCGATCTTCTGGCGTTCGGCGGCCTGCTGGGCTTCGTGGGTCTGCTGTTCCTGCTCGATTTCAGCCTTCAGCTTGCTCTGCTGAGCCACCTGCTTGGCCTCGACAGCCTCGGTGAAGGCGTCGGTAAAGTCGATGTTCTCGATGGACACGCTGATGATGTTGATGCCGTAGCTTTCCATCTCTTTGCTGAGGGATTCGCGGATCTCAACGCTGAGCTTGTCGCGGGAGGAGATCAGCTCCTCGGCGGTGTACTTGGAGAAAACGGCCTTCAGGTTTTCCTGCATGCGGGGGTTGACGAGGGTGTTGTAGTAGCCCACGCCCACGTTCTTGAACAGGTTCATGGCGGTGCTCTTGTTGATGTTGTAGTTGATGGAGCCCTGCACATCCACCTGCTGGATATCGCTGGAGAAGGCCATGGTGGTAAACGCGGTCTTCTGCTCGCGGTTATCCATCAGCGTTACCTGCTGGAAGGGGGACTTGAAATGGAAGCCGGCGTCCAGGGTGAAATCCTCCACGCAGCCGAAGGTGGTGAGAATGCCGGTGTAGCCCGTGGGTACGACGGACGTGCAGGTGCTGGCGACGAAAATAACGAGCACAACCAGCAGTGCGAGGATGGTGATAATCTTGGGCAGCTTGCTCTTTTTCTTGGGGGCAGGGGTGACATTGAAAGGAACGTTCATAAATATTTACCTCCGTTGTTGATCAGGTTCCTTGGTGACGATGCTACTATACGATAGTTTGCGATGCGGGGAAAGACATAGACGCTGATTTGTCACTTTTTGCGCTCAAATTGTGCATTCAGCGGCGCGAAACGCATGAACTCGCATTCCAGGCGTCCGTTGTACAGGCGCGTTTTCTTGATGGATTTCAGCCCCGCCACGCGCTCAAAGCCCGGATGGCTGGTGATCAGGTTCAGCCGGCTGCCGGGATGGCGCGAAAGCAAGGGCTTGTACGCGCGGTACAGCGCTTCGCAGCCCTTGCGGTCGGAAAGCCGCTCGCCGTAGGGCGGATTGGAGAGGAAGCAGATGTTCTTCTTGTCAAGCGTCAGATCGCGAAGATCTTTTTCAAATACCGTGATCCTGCCGCCAAGGCCCGCCTGCACGATGTGCTTTTTTGCCAGCTTCAGCGCCTCGGGATCAATATCGCTGCCCGAAATTTCGGGGATCAGCGAGGGATCAAACTGCGCTTGCGCTTCCTCGCGCAGGGCGCGGATGGCCGCCTTGTCCACGCACGGCCATTTTTCCATGGCGAAGGCGCGCGTGAGCCCGGGCGCGCGGCGCGCAGCCATGAATGCCGCCTCAATCAGCAGCGTGCCCGTGCCGCAGCAGGGATCGTGCAGGGGCTCATCCGTGCGCCAGTACGACAGGCGCACCAGCGCGGCGGCCGCGGTCTCGCGCAGGGGCGCTTCGCCGTTCCATGTGCGGTAGCCGCGGCGGTTGAGCGCGGTGCCGGAGCTGTCCAGAGACAGGGTCACGCAGTCCGAATGAATGGAAACGTCCACGGCATAGGCCGCGCCGGTTTCCTGAAACCATTCGATATGATAAGCGCTTTTGAGCCGCTCGACGATGGCCTTTTTGACGATGGACTGGCAGTCGGATGGGCTCATGAGCGTGGAGCGGGCACAGTGGGCGCGGATGGGGAATTTGCCGTCGCGCGGGATGTAATCCTCCCAGCGCAGCGCGCGCACGCCTTCGAACAGATCTTCAAACGAACGGGCCTCAAAGCGGCCGACGGTGAGCATGACGCGGTCGGCACAGCGCAGCCAGAGATTGGCGGCGTAGGCCTGAGCGGCCGTCGCTTCAAAGGAAACGC
>JAZQXQ010000346.1:0-2779 GCA_045632965.1 Clostridia bacterium | reverse complement strand
TGTTTGAAGATATCGTTGGCCAGGAGGATGGCATTCGCTCGCTCAAGGCGATTTTGTGCGGGGCGAATCCGCAGCATGTGATCATTTACGGACCTCCCGGCATTGGCAAAACGTGCGCGGCGCGCGCAGTATTGGAATACGCCAAAAACAGCGAGGGAACGCCGTTTAAACCGAATGCGCCCTTTATTGAGATTGACGCAACGTGCGTGCGCTTTGACGAGCGAGCGATCGCCGATCCGCTGTTTGGCAGCGTGCATGATCCCATCTATCAGGGGGCGGGCGCGCTGGGTATGCAGGGCGTGCCGCAGCCAAAGCCCGGCGCGGTGACAAAGGCGCATGGGGGCGTATTGTTTCTGGACGAGATCGGCGAATTGCATCCCATTCAGATGAATAAGCTGCTCAAAGTGCTGGAAGACCGGCGCGTGCATTTTGATTCGGCGTATTACGATCCGGATGATATGTCTGTGCCGCGGTATATTCATGATATTTTCAAAAACGGCATGCCGGCGGATTTCCGCCTGATCGGCGCGACAACGAGAAGCCCCGAGGAGCTGCCGCCGGCGCTCAGATCGCGCTGCATGGAGGTGTTTTTCCGGCCGCTCGAAGGGGAGGAGATTGCCTGCATTGCCCAGGGCGCGGCGCAGCGGGCGGGCTATGTAATGCAGGCAGAGACGGCGGCATTATGCAGCAAATATGCAGCCTGCGGACGTGACGCCATCAACATGGTGCAGATGGCGGCAGGTCTGGCGCAGATGGAAAAACGCAATGACATTGTGCAGGCAGACATGGAATGGGTGGTGCAGTCGGGACATTACGCTGCGCGGCCCGATCACATTGCTGCGCAGGAGAATCGCGTGGGCGCGGTGCATGGCCTTGCGGTATACGGCACCCATCAGGGAGCGGTGATGGAAATCGAAGCGACGGTTGTGCCGGGCAGCGGGCGCGTGCTGGTGACCGGTATTGTTGATGAGGAAGAATTGGGCGGCGGCGCGCATGTAATGCGCAGAAGATCCACCGCACGGGTATCTGCCGATAATGTGACAACGGTGCTGAAAATGATGGGCTATCTTCAATGCGATCAGGATGTGCACGTCAATTTTCCCGGCGGTGCGCCGGTAGATGGTCCGAGTGCAGGTGCGGCGATGGCGATTGCGGCGATCAGTGCGCTGACAGGAAGACCTGTGGACGGCGGCTGCGCGATTACGGGGGAAATTTCCGTGCAGGGGCAGATCAAGCCTGTGGGCGGCGTGCCGGAAAAGGTGGAGGCCGCCAGACGAGCAGGGCTTGTGCGCGTATATGTTCCGCGCGAAAACATGCTGGAGCGGTTTGAAAATTGCGGCGTGCATGTGATGATGCTCGACCGCATCGAGCAGGCGATTGACAAGCTGCTTTTGCCCAATGCCATCGGAGAAAAAGAGGAAGAAGGCAGCGCTTTGACGCTTTTGCCGCTTACGGCCAGTCCGAGCGGGCGCTGACGCTTGCATTGCGTGTCAATATCTGCTAAAATAAGGGGAATTTTGAACAATGGAGGGCCGTATGGCAACGAAACGTAAGTCCGCCAAGGCAGTGCGCATCCCTTTGATGGCACTGCGTGGGCTGATGATATTTCCGCACATGGTTTTGCATTTTGACGTGGGTCGTCCGCGCAGCATCGCCGCGCTGGAAGCCGCCATGCTGGAGAACCAGCGTATTTTTCTGGTGGCGCAGCACGACGCCGAGGTGGAAGAGCCCGGCGTTGAGGATATCTGCCGCGTAGGCACGATTGCGCTGGTCAAGCAGGTGCTCAATCTTCCCGGCGACAGTTTGCGCGTACTGGTGGAAGGCCAGCAGCGTGCGGTGCTTAAATCCGTGGTGCAGGAGGATCCGCATTGGGTGGCGGATGTACTGCCGATCAAGGATACTGCTTCTGAGGATGATGCGACCATTCAGGCGCTGATGCGCACGACGCAGGACTTTTTTGACGAATATGCACGCACCAGTATGCGCGTGTCGCCCGATACGCTCAAATCCGTCAAGGACGTGGACGCGCCCGATCAATTGGCGGATGTGATTGCTGCCAATGTCCTGACAAGGCTGGAAGACAGACAGGCAATTCTGGAAGAAATCTCCGTGGCGGCGCGTCTTGAGACGCTGTGCGGTATTTTGGTGCGCGAGACGGAATTGGCCGGCATCGAAAAGCAGGTGCAGAGCCGCATCCGCAAGCAGCTGGAAAAGAACCAGAAGGATTATTATCTGCGCGAGCAGATCCGCGCCATTCAGGAAGAACTGGGAGATGATAATTCCAGTCAGAATGACGAACTGCGCGAGCGTCTGCGCAAAACGCCCATGAGCGATGAAGCAAGGGAAAAGGCGGAGCGCGAGCTGGATCGTCTTGCCCGCATGGCGCCCGGCACGCCTGAAATCAGCGTATCGCAGACGTATATTGAGTGGATTCTCGATCTGCCGTGGGGCAGCTATACGACGGATAACCTTGATCTCAAGCGTGCGCGGCGTATCCTGGATGAAGAGCATTACGGTATGCAGCACGTCAAGGAGCGCGTGATCGAATACCTGGCCGTGCGCCGCATGAAGCAGATGAACACGCAGGAAGGCAGCATGAAGGGCCCGATTCTGTGCTTTGTGGGCCCGCCCGGCGTGGGCAAGACTTCGATCGTCAAGTGTATTGCCAAGGCTGTGGGGCGCAAATTTGTGCAGATGTCGCTGGGCGGCGTGCGCGATGAGGCGGAGATCCGCGGCCATCGCCGCACATATATCGGCGCGATTCCCGGCCGCATCATTG
>JAZQXQ010000345.1:0-3228 GCA_045632965.1 Clostridia bacterium | reverse complement strand
GCGCTGTGGAGCCTTTGGTTGCGGCAGCCTTGGGCGAGATAGTGATCGGCGTTTCAAGCGATCCAGCACCATTTTCAAGCGCTTCCATGAAAAGCAGAATGGACATCAGCTTGGTCAGGGAAGCAACATACCGTTTTTTATCGGCGCTCTTTTCAAAAATAACGGCGCCTGTTTTTTCTTCGATCAGAATGTAGGAAGGTGCAGAGAGGTCGAGCGATGTGCTATTTTCCAGCGGCTCAGCGTTTGCCGCGGAAAAAAGAAAGATCCCCGCTGTCAGCCAGGCGAGGATCTGTAAAAACAATCTGTGCAGCATGTTTATCCCTCCTGTTGGGAAAGGATATGCATGCTGTCTGCGCTTTATCCGCGCAGGCGGGCAATTTCTTTTTTAACGACATCAGCGGTGACGAAATTGAGCGGGGAGAAGCGGCCGTCCAGCGTGCTTTCGAGCTTTTCGATGGCTTCGTCAATATCACCCTTTTCGACGTCGTAGCGGGAAAGGAACCACAGGGTATCAATCTGCGTGGGCTTGAGTTCGTGCGCTTTTTCAAAATATCCGAACGCTTTTTCCTTATCATTGAGCAAACGATAATAAATCTGTCCCAGATTATCCAGAATTACGGGGTCTTCGTCGTCATATTCGAGCGCGCTCATGTTGAATTCCAGCGCTTTTTCCGTCATGCCGGCGGCGATGTACATATAACCCAGCGAGCCGTAGGTGTTGCCGCAGGGATGATTTTGATGGCTGCGTTCCATCAGTTCAATGGCTTTTTCGGTATTGCCGAGCTTAAAATCGGCCACGGCGAAATTCATCAGCAGATCGCTGCGGCGCTCGGCGTCGATATCGGGCGCTTTCTGCGCTTTTGCCAGGATTTCCTTGACCTTTTTGTAGTTTTCCTCGCCGCCCTCGCGCAAAAGAAGGATGGACCAGGGCAGAATATAGGAGGCGCGGATCATGCCCTTGGCATAGAAATCCGCATAAGCGGCCTTGGCTTTTTCAGTATCGCCCTTCTGATGATTGATAAGAGCAGCTCTGATTTTTAATGCTTCAAACATTTTTATCTTCCTCCGGAAAAAATCAAATAATAGCATAAACCGACAAAACTTATTTGTCAATGCTTTCTTGGGTTTCTGCGAGTGATCTTAATTTGCCAAGCAGCCTTGCATAGCGATGTGTCAGATCGTTGAAAGCGGCTTGCTCCAAAGGATCGGAAAGCGGGCGGTCGGATAAATACAGCAGTCCTTTGCGTGCAATATTCGCCGCTCCCTCAATATCTTTGAGCTTGTGTTCAAGGATCTTGCACAGCGCAATGTAAGGCTTTGCGCCGCACTGACGGGCGGAAATCATCTTTTCATAAATACGGGCGGCTTCGCTGGGTTCGTGGTTGCGGTTCAGGCAATATGCCAGCCGTTCGCGGCTGATCGCGCTCATGCTGCCGGCGTCTGCCGCGCGATAGCAGGCGCGTGCAGTCTGATGGCGTCCGCGCTTTTCATACACGCGTCCGAGGCTGAAAATATCCTGGATATGTTCAGCCGACATGGGATTTTCGTGCAGATCGGCAAGCGTATACAAAAGACGCATAAGCGTAACGATATCCTGCGCATTATGCTTGAGAATGTCTTCAAGCAGAGAAAAATCATGCGATTTGAGGTAGTCAAAATAGCGCTGAGGAACTTCTGCGCCGGGAAGATCATCGACGCGTGGCTCATGATAAATATGCTCTTCCAAAGCCGATAAACGGCAGGAATTGAGCCTAAGCTTCCACACGCGCCGCGCAGTATGCAAAAGGTCTGCGTGCTGACAGGAACTGAAGTCAACGCGCATCCGCTGCATGATACAGCGAGACTGTAAAAGCGGCATATCAAAGGTGCGGCCGTTGAAGGTGACAAGCACGGGTGAATTTTCAAAATGAGAAAGCACATGGCGCAAAACGAAGATTTCTTCGTCGTAGTCGCGCATCAGGTATTGACGGACGATCAGCTCGTGGCCGTGGATAAAGCCGATGCCCACCAGAAATGCAACCGTGCCGGCGCCGCGTGAAAGACCGGTAGTTTCCGTGTCAAGGAATAAAAACTGTTCAGGAGCGATTGTGTCGGGGAGAGAGGGATCGCCCTGCATCAGCGGCAGGATGCCCTCGGGCAGCGACAAACGCATATCCTGCAGGGGAAAGTGCATTTCGCGCACATAACAATCCTGCGGAGCAGGCTTTACTTTCTCCGCAGAACGGTGGAGGGATGCGTTTGCAGATCTGAGTTTGTCACGAAGCGAGGGCATATCAATTCCTCATCATGTCGTCATAAGAGGCTTCTTCCGTATCGGTATCCACGCGCGGCGCTGCGGTGGGAACGGGCGTCGGATAGCCAGCCCATACAGCCTGCTGATAGCTTATTTCTTCGGGCAGAAAATCGGCGCTTGCGCGTTCGAGTGCTTTTTCAATGTCGTCGGGATCGGCAGGGAAAAGAGAAAGAACGTCATCGCTGCCGTCAAGGAGTTTACGCACAACGCCGGCGAGCAGGTAAGGATTGCCTTGCTCGATGACATACGCGGGCAGCCTGACAATCTGTTCATAATAAGTTTCGTAAGCGATATTCAGCATGTGTACGGCGGTGGCGTGCGCAATGCCGATATAGCGAAGATGCCAGGGTTCGTAGGCGTAGCCGGTGATTTCGGTCCATTCTTCCTTGTAGCGGATGATAAAGCCGAAGCGATGAGCGTTTTCCTCTACCCACTGTCCTTCTTTGGTGCTTGCAAAATCCTCGCTGAGGGTTGGTTCATCCGCGCACTGCACATCCATGGCGAGCGCAAGCTGATGCTCGCTTTGTCCGGCTTTGGCTACGGTCAGCGAAGCATGGGCAGCGCCGACGGCGCTTGCCTTCTGATTGAACAGCACCTGCTGATAACCGTAGGAACGGTAGCCCGAAACAGCCAGCAGGGTGTAGCCTTTTTCGCTCAGCGCGGCGGCAAACATATCTTCCAATGCATGCGCTGCCTCGGGCCGCATATAAATGCGCTCCTGCAAGCTTTCTTTGCGGGTTTTGACGACCGGTTTGATCAGATCATCAGGCTCATATGTTTTGTCAAGCACGCTTTCGCGGTTGACAAGGCATAAAATACCGCCCGGCTGCGTCATGGGAGAATCGGCTCCGGCGCAGGATAACAGCATGCAGCCAAGGAGAATAAAGAGAATCAGTCGTGTGCGCAAAGCGTCCTCCGTTATTTATTCGGATCGT
>JAZQXQ010000344.1:0-7098 GCA_045632965.1 Clostridia bacterium | reverse complement strand
CGGCGCTGGGGATATCGCTGGGGGACAGTCAGACAGCGCAGGCTGCAGCGGCGACGGAGAGCGAAAGCTATCTGCTGGCGCGGTTGGTGCATGGCGAAGCGCGGGGCGAGCCCTATACCGGCAAGGTGGCGGTAGCGGCGGTGGTATTAAACCGCGTGCGCAGCGCATCCTTTCCCAATACGATATCGGGCGTGATCTTCCAGACGGGCGCGTTTGACTGCGTATACGACGGGCAGCTTTGGCTGACGCCGGACAGCGAGTCCATCCGCGCGGCCAATGACGCGCTGGCGGGCTGGGATCCGACGGGCGGGTGCCTGTATTATTACAATCCGTCCACCGCCACGTCGGCGTGGATATGGACGCGCGAGGTGCGGCTGAACATCGGCGCGCACGCCTTTGCCATATAAGGAGCGGCTATGCAGAAAAGACAGGGATTGTGGCTGATGACGATACTGATGGTATGCCTGACGGTGAGCGCCGGCGCGACGGTGTATACCTATCGGCGGGCGCAATTGTATGCGCGCATGATCAGCGATGTGTATGTGGGCGCGCTGCTGACGGCCATGATGCAGATGGAAGAGATGCAACTGAATATCGACAAGGCGCTGATATCGGAGGACGAAGGGCAAAATGCGGCCCTGCTTTCCCGCATCGGCAGCGATGCGGCGGCGGTGCATGCGTCGCTGTCGATGATGCCGCTTTCGCACAGCGCGATGGCGGAGGCGGTGAAAATGTGCAATCAGCTGAGCGACTATGCGTTTGTTCTGCAGGAAAAGGCGCAGCATGCGCTGGATGCGGAGAGCGTGGGCATACTGCGGCAGTTATCATCTGCCTGCGGGCAATTGCGCAGCCAGCTGCAAACGGCATACAATCAGATGCAGGCAGAGGGCTTGCGCTTTGATACGGAGCAAAGGTATATGGCGGACGGCGATAGCGATTCGCAGCCCGTGGAGAGCGTAGGCGAATTGATCGATTATCCGACGCTGATTTACGACGGCCCCTTCAGTGATGTGGTGAGCGAGGACGCGCCGCGCGGCCTTGGCAGCGAAAATGTGACGCGCGAGCAGGCGGTGGACATTGCCTGCAACTATCTTGGCGAGGGCAGGGCCGAACTGACGCAGGAGAGCGGCGGCACGATCCCCGCCTGGGGCGTGAAGGTGGAAACGGACGACTGCACGCTGCAATTGGCGATCACCAAGCAGGGCGGCGACGTATTGTGGATGTTCCCGGAGCATGCGGATTTTGCGCTTCACTACGGGCTGGAGGAATGCAAAAAAGCCGCGGCGGATTTTCTGCTCAGCCACGGCTACGGCGATATGCAATTGACCTTCTGGCAGATTTACGGCGGCATGGCGACGCTTTCCTACGCGGCGGTGCAGGACGGCGTGGTGCTCTATCCCGATCTTGTGAAAGTGCAGGTGCGCATGGATACGCTTGAGGTTGTGGGCGTGGAGGCGCGGCATTATCTGACGAGCCACACGAAAAGAGAGAACCTGACGCCTGCGATCAGCGAAGCGCAAGCGCGGGAGAAAATCAGCGATAAATTGAAAAACGTGACGGCGCGGCTGTGCCTGATTCCGCAAAACGGGCAGGAATACCTGTGCTGGGAGTTTACGGGCGATTACAATGGCAATACATATTTTGTGTATATCGATGCGACGACTGGCAGGCAGCGGGATATCCAGCAGCTGGTGCAGACGAGTATCGGGCCGAAGGCGAGCTGAGAATAGAAAACAATATCGCGGGGAGAAACGAGGGGCGCAGCGCCCTCGTTTATAATCCGCAGCGGCGGCGTGTACGCCGCGAGGAGCAGTTGAAATACTGCTTCCGATATCATTTTCCGGCCGTGCGGCTTGCCGCACAGGAAAATGATGCAATTCAAAAGGGAACGGATTCATCCGTTCCCTTTTGAGCGCGCTTGCGCGCTTTACACTGCGCCGTGCGCCATCATGGCTTCGGCTACTTTCAGGAAACCGGCGATGTTCGCGCCCAGTACATAATTGTCGTTGGTGCCGTATTCGGCAGCGGCGGCATCGACAGCCTTGAAGATGTTTTCCATGATGCCAAGGAGCTTCTGATCGACTTCTTCAAAGCTCCAGGACATGCGCAGGCTGTTCTGGCTCATTTCCAGCGCGCTGGTGGCTACGCCGCCGGCGTTGGCAGCTTTGCCGGGCGCGAAGAGCACGCCCGCTTCCTGGAAGGCCTTGGTGGCATCCAGCGTGGTGGGCATGTTGGCGCCTTCAGCCACGGCGATAACGCCGTTCGCGATCAGCGCCTTGGCGCCTTCGATATCCAGCTCATTCTGCGTGGCGCAGGGCAGGGCGATATCACACTTGGTGGTCCAGATGCCGCGGCAGCCTTCGGTGTAGACGGCACCGTTCACGCGGGCGGCGTATTCCTTGATGCGGCCGCGCTCGACTTCCTTGATTTGCTTGACAACCTTGAGGTCGATGCCGTTTTCATCCACAACGTAGCCGTTGCTGTCGCTCATAGCGACGACCTTGCCGCCAAGCTCCATGGCCTTCTGCGCGGCGTAGATGGCGACGTTGCCCGAGCCCGAGATGACCACGCGCTTGCCCTCAAAGCTCATGCCGTGCTTTTTGAGCATGGCGCGGGTGAAGTAGCACAGGCCAAAGCCCGTGGCTTCCTTGCGGGCGAGGGAGCCGCCGTAGGCCAGGCCCTTGCCGGTGAGCACGCCTTCGTACAGGCCGGTGATGCGCTTGTACTGGCCGTAGAGATAGCCGATTTCGCGCGCGCCCACGCCGATGTCGCCGGCGGGAACGTCTTCGTCCTTGCCCACGTACTTATACAGTTCCGTCATGAAGGATTGGCAGAAATGCATGATTTCGGCGTCGCTCTTGCCCTTGGGATCAAAGTCGCTGCCGCCCTTGCCGCCGCCGATGGGCAGGGAAGTGAGGCTGTTTTTGAGCACCTGCTCAAAGCCCAGGAACTTGATGATGGACAGATTGACGCTGGGGTGCAGACGCAAGCCGCCCTTGTAGGGGCCGATGGCGTTGTTGAACTGCACGCGATAGCCGCGGTTGACGCGGGTTACGCCCTGATCATCCACCCACGGGATGCGGAAAATGATGGTGCGGTCGGGCTCGACAAAGCGCTCGAGCAGGCCGGCTTTTTCATATTCCGGGTGCTTGTCAAACACGGGAGAAAGCGATTCGAGGATCTCGCTGGCGGCCTGAATGAATTCCTTTTCGTGGGCATTGCGCGCACACAGATCATCGTAGACGCGCTGTACATATGCGTTCATGGGAAGTACTCCTCCTTATAAATGAAACTACTTACCTATATTTTATGCAAAAACAGCCCGGCGCACAATAGGCTGGGCTGTTCAAAGAATGTACTTTTCATTATGAATGAGGTGTAGCGCCTCGCAAGGCACGTTATTTTATTTTCCGCTGAGATAACGGAAGATCTTTTGCGCGATGGGTGCGGCGACACTGCCGCCTGTGCCGGCTTCTTCCACGGCGATGCACAGGGCGTAGGGATATTGGTCGTCTGCGATGAAGCCCACGAACCAGGCGTTGTCTTTTTCCTGCGTGTCAATCTCCGCCGTGCCCGTCTTGCCGCATACGGCCAGGCCTTCCACCGCGGCGCTGCGGCCCGTGCCGGAGGTGACGACGGCGCGCATGTATTCGCGGATGGTGGCGGCGGTCTGCGCGTCGAGGGCCGTGCGGTAGGCGATGGGCTCAAAGACGGCACGCTCGATGCCGCTGACGCTTTTGGCAGAGAGGAGAAGGCGGGGCTCCATCATCACGCCGTCGTTGGCGATGGCGGAGGCGATCATGCACATGTGCAGGGGCGTGACGGATAGCTCGTTCTGGCCGGCGCCCGTCCAGGCAAGATCGGCGCCCATGAGGGCGATATTGGAATTGGCGAAGGCGGAGTTTTCTACCACCAGATCGCGGAAGGTGAAATCGTCGCCGATGCCGAAGTTGGCGGCCGTTTTGCGCATGGCTTTGTCGCCCAGCTCAACGGCAAGGATGGCAAAGGCGGAATTGCAGCTCTGCGCGAAGGCGGATTTAAGAGAAATGCTGCCGTGCGCCGTGCCGCCGTAGTCCATCACATTGCGCTCATGCTCGCCAAAGACGATGCCGCCCGTGCAGCCGAAGGTGCGGTCTGCCGCGGAAGCGCTGGGGAGATTTTGCAGCGCGGAGGCCAGCGTGACGATTTTATACGTGCTGCCCGGCGCGCTCAGCCAGCGGGTGGCGCGGTTGAGCGCCTGATACACGCTGACGGCCTGGGCTGCCTGCGGATCGTAATTGGGGAAGGACATTTCGGCGAGGAGCTCGCCCGTTTCGTAATTCATCACCACTACCGCGCCGCTGTGGCCGGCGGGGAAGATGGAATTGATGTAGGCGCACAGATTGCTGTCGATGGTGAGCGTTACGTTATCGCCGCGCAGCATGCCGCTGCCGGACAGCTGCGACAAGCGCTCGGGATAGGTCATGTTCGCGCCGTAGAGATATTCCGCCAGGAAGCTTTCGGCGGCGTTTTTGACATTGCCGCGGGTGTCGCCCACCACGTGCACGACGGAGGCGCGGACTGAAGCGTCCTGCGCGTACCGGCGGGTTTTGACGATGCTGCCATCCACATCGGTGGACAAAAGCGTGGTGGCGAGATTTACGCCGTTGCGGTCAAGGATATCGCCGGCGATGACTTCGTTCTTGAGCGAGGCCAAGTAGGTATTGTATTCCGACGTGCGCCAGCGCGTGCCGTAGCGGATGAGGCTGTAGCCGCCGTAGGCGATGGGCAAAAGGATCATCAGCACCAGCACAAAAGCCACGATGCGCATGCTGCGGCGAAGCTGTTTCATGCGTCCGCCTCCTCTCCCGCGTCGGCGAGTTTTTCATCCTCGCGCAGCATTCTTTCGTTGCGCGAAGCCACGCCCTGCAGTACGCCCATGATGCCCATGCACGATACCAGCGACGTACCGCCGTAGCTGAGGAAGGGCACGGTAACGCCCGTCATGGGGATGAACTTGGTGACGCCGCCGATGATGATGAAGGTCTGCACGGCGAAGATGGCTGCACAGCCCAGCGCCAGCAGCGAATGGAAGGCGGAGGATGACCGGAGGGCGATATCCACTCCGCGCAGGGCGATGAAGGCGTATACGCACAATACGAGAATGGCGAAGATAAGGCCGAATTCGTTGATCAGGGCGGAGAAAATAAAGTCCGTGCGGAATTCGGGGATGACGCTGGCATTGCCAAGGCCCAGCCCCGTGCCCCACCAGCCGCCGTTGGCATGGGCGATGAGCGCCTGCACAATCTGATAGCCGCCGCCCAGCTGATCGTAGGTGGAGAAGGGATCCAGCCAGTTGTTGATGCGGTTCTGCACGGTGCGGAAGTAGGTGTTCTTAAAGAGCATGTACATTACCGCGATGCCGCCGACGCCCGCGCCCAGAATGCTGCCGATCAGCAAAGGGCTGGAGGTTGCCGCATAGAGCAGCACCAGCGCCGTGCCGCCGTAGATCGCCGCCGTGCCAAGATCGCGCTGCAGCATGAGGAAGGCAAGCATGAGCCCTGTGAACAGAATGGCGGAGATCACCTTGCGGCGCGAGAGATAATAGGACAATACAAACAGGACGGCGATCTTGACCAGCTCGCTGGGCTGCATGGTGAAAGAGCCTACGCCTACCCACGCCGTCGCGCCTTTATTGGCGTTGGCGGCACGGAAGATAAAGGGCAGCGCCAGCAGGCCGCAGCAGCCGAGGATGATGGGGAAAATCAGGTATTTCCAGTTTCTGATGTGGCGCACGAGCAGGGCGCAGCCGATCATGCTGAGCAATCCCACGCCGCAGTTGAATACCTGCGTCATGCCGCGCGTGGGGCTGTAGCGATACTGCAGCAATACGCCCAGCGCGCACAGAAAGCTGATCAGGCTCAGCAGCATCTGATCCATGGGGAAAAGGCGCGGGAGAAGCTTGATCGTAAGCTTGATGGCCAGCGGCGTGAGCACGGCCATCAGCAGCGTCCGGAAGGAAAGATCCTGCAAAAACAAAAGCAAAAAAGCCGCAAAGAAGAACACCTCAATCAGCGCAGTCAGGGCGCCTAACTGTGTGCGGCGTTTCTTTTTGCGGGCTTTCAAGGCGATGTTCATGCGTTTTTGTTCCTTTCGCTGCGACGGCGGCGCACGCGCGGGGCGGTGAGGATGATATCATCATCCTCCGTTGACCGGGGTGCGTACATGCCTGTATCAAAGGGCAGGGGCATATCGTCGTCCTCCTCCTCGGCGGGAGGCTGGGAATAGACTGTTTCCTGCTGCCAGGGCTGCGCCTGACAGACAGGCTGCACCGGCTGATAGGAGGGCATGGGCGCGGGATCGTATACATCGTATACGGGCGCTTCTTCCATTACGGGCTCATAGGGCGCGGGTTCGTAAAGCGGATGCTCCGTGACAGGCGTGAGGCCGTAGGGATCGGGCGCATAGAGACCCTCGCCGTAGGCGGGCTGCCAGCGCTCGGTGAAGCTGGCTGCGCGCGGTACGTTGAGACCGGCGAACAAGCGGATGCGCAGCGTGTAACCGCCCGCGCGCATGATGGCGCCGTGCAGGGCATAGCCGCCCTTGCCGATGGGCGCGTGATTGAGCTGCACTTCACTGCGGCTGTGGCAGGGCGTGAGCAGCAGGCCCTTGCCTTCGACAAAGGAGAAATTGACGTGCCGGCGGCGGAGGCCCCTGAGACGGATATCGCAGCCGCGGCCGCTGCCCATCACGCCCTCGCGCGGCAGGGGATAGGCGCGGTCGTTATCGGTATCGCGCACTTCGCCCACCATGCCGGCATCGGGCAGATTGCGCAGGATTTTTTTGCGTTTGCGATGCTCGGAAAGCAGGCTCAGCCCCGCGCGGAATACAATGAGAAAAGCCAAAAAGACAAAAAGGTGGCGCGCGCCAAGAGCAATCAGCTGATACGCAGAGCTGTTCATGGGTGCGCCCCCTTTTTTGATGGAATGTTGCTTTGAATACTCAGTATAGCATAGTATGGGAGAAATTGCAAAACACGGGGAGGAGATAACGCCGTCTGCGGACAGCTACACCTCATCAGTCAGCTTACGCTGACAGCGGACACAATTCGGCATTGTC
>JAZQXQ010000343.1:0-1820 GCA_045632965.1 Clostridia bacterium | reverse complement strand
TCCCATCAAGGACATTCTGCACCTGATCAAAAAAACCGGCTTTGATTACATCGCCGCCAACAACATAGAGCAGCTTCAGGACGATGCGCCCGACGGCTATATGCAGACGGCAAAGAAGCTGAACCTGCCCATCGACAACGTGCATTTCACCGGCCCGCGCACCAGCACCATCTGGTATCCCGGCACCGAGGGCGATGAAATCGTCGATCGCTACTGCCGCGAAATCGACATCGCGCACAATGCCGGCGTGCATCAGGGCGTTGTGCACGTCACCTGGGGGCTTGAAACGCCGCCGCTCAATGATCTTGGCGTCGAGCGCCTCAAAAAGATCATCGCCCATGCCGAAAAAACAAAGTTCGTCATCGGCTTTGAAAACTCCGTCAGCCTGCCGCACTACGAGGCGGTGTTTGATCACATCCAGTCCGATTCCGTGCGCTTCACCTTTGACTCCGGCCATTGGAACGAATTCTGCCGCGATACGGACATTTACCGCCGCTACAACGATCTGATGGTCATCACGCACTTAAACGACAACGACGGCGTGCACGACATGCATGTGATCCCCTTTGACGGCTGCTGTGATTTCGCCATGCTCGCGCCCTACCTTAAGCGCATGGACCGCCTCACCTTTGAGGTATCCGGCCTTGGCACGCGGCGCTGGCCGCAGGAAGAAAGCGTGCTGCATGAAAACATGTGCGGCATGGCGATCTACGGCGACGAAAACTTCCTGCGCATCCGCGGAAATGAAACCACCGTGTATTCCTGCCTTGATTACGAAGGGTATCTTAATCGCCTCATGCAGGCGGCAAAAAAGCTGCGCAGCATGATTGAAAAGGCGTAAATACACAAGGGCGAAGCATCAGCTTCGCCTCTTTTTTATTCCATCGGCAACGGCGCAATCAACGCTTCGGCCACGATTTTGCTGCCCAGACAAAAACCGTCGCAAAAGGCTTGCTGCCCCATCAGCGCCACATAATCATTCACGCACTCGCAATAACGGCTGAATATATCTTTGGCCTGCTCGCCCAGCTCCTTTTCCAGCTTTTCGGCATTGCGCGCCATCAGGATTTCCAATAATTTGGTTTCATGGTTATCCACGCCATAATATCTGACGGGATCGAGGTTACCGTTCCAAAGCTGAGCAATTGTTTTGGTCATTCTAATTTTCCTCCTTTGACATTTAGTGAATGTCAATCCGTTATGTAGTATAGCATATAATTTCGGTATTGACAATCACTAAATGTCAAACAGAAGGAGAAAGTTATGTTTATCAACAAAGCCAAAGATGGGCTTAATAATATATGTGGAAAAAGAATTTCAGCTTTACGGATCGCCAGCAAACTCTCGCAAAGAGAGCTGGCGGAAAGAATACAGTTATTTGGTATCGACATTGACAAAAACGCTATTCAGCGCATTGAATGCGGAAAAAGATTTGTCACCGATATAGAAATCGTAGCCTTTGCTAAAATCTTTGGAATTACGCCAAACGAACTACTGCTTTAACAGCAAAAAAGAGACGGCCCTCGCCGTCTCTTTTTCATTAAATCAATATCCCGTTGCAATGATCAATCTCATGCTGAATGATCTGCGCCGTCCAGCCGGAGAACTTTTGCGCCTGCTTTTGCCCCAGCGCGTTTTCAAAGCGCACGGTGATTTTGTCGTACCGCCTGGTCTTGCGCGTGCCCAGCAGCGAAAGGCAGCCCTCCTCGGCTTCGTATTCGCCGCTCTTTTCCGTGATTTCGGGGTTCATCATCGCCATGATCATGCCCGCGTTGTCAAACACGATGATCCGTTTGCGCACGCCGATCATGTTCGCCGCC
>JAZQXQ010000342.1:0-1771 GCA_045632965.1 Clostridia bacterium | reverse complement strand
CGACTGGAAGATATTCACCGATCGCAGCAATCTGCGGAGTCTGTGCCACTCATGCCACAGCCGAAAAACAGCCAAGGATTTGTGGCAAAACAGGGCGAAGAAACGGCCGCGCTGATCGCAAAAGCATCGGCAGCTTTGGGCGCAGGTGTGCGGCCGCGGGTCGTGCGCTTGCACGCAGGGCGGGGATCCTTGCAGACCCATCCCCCCGACAGTTTGAAGTTTTCAGCGCAGCGCAACCTACCGCAGCCCCTCCCACAGACGAAAAATTTTCCCCACCGGCGAAATTCAGATGGTGGGGAGTGCGTGGTCGGAATCTGACACATGATTCGGCTTTCTGCCGGATGGCTTGTGCCATCGGTGATTCATCCTTTTTCTCCTGCCGGCAGGCTGACTTCGTGTTGGCCATCCGGCAGAGGGCCGAATGTCTGAAAGGAGTGAAACGGAGTGAGCGGAAGACGCCAACCGACGGCCATTGTGGAGGCCAACGGCCGGAAGCATCTTACGGAGGCGGAGGCCGATGCCAGGCGAGACCAGGAAGTTCATGTGCCGCCCCCCGATGCGGCGGTACCGCCGTATTGGCTCCCGAAGAAGTACCACAAGGAGTTCCGGGAAATCGGAGAGATCCTGCGCGCAGCCGGTTTGTATGCTGAGCTGGATCGGGATGTCCTGGGCCAGTATTTCGTTGTTCGCGATCGATGGCACCAGGCCGATAAAAAGGCTGGGAAGGCCATTCGGGATGATGATGAGAAGCTAGCGAAGGAATGGAGCAGCATCCAGGCGACCTACTTCAAGCAGGCACGACAGTGTGCCGAGAGCATGGGCCTGTCCGTGACCAGCCGCTGCCGCATTGTGGTGCCGGCAGCCATTGTGAACGCTGGCGAGGCGCGGCCTGAGGACGGTGCTGATGAGTTCACCAGGGAACTGCAGCGCCGGCAGGCGATGGCGATGGGTGAGTGAAGATGTCGGAGATTTTCAACCAGGCGGCGGGCGAGTTCGTTTGCGACTTCGTTGAGCGATTACCGACAACCGACACCGGCCGCAACTTCTCCATTTATGATTGGCAGCGCAATGCCATCATGGACTTCTACGGGACCATGGAAACCGATGAGGAGACCGGGGAGCAGTTGCGGAAATACTGGTACCTCTATCTGGAGATCCCCAAGAAAAACGGCAAGAGTGAGCTTGCGGCGGCGCTGGCTATCTACCACTTGTTTGCCGATGGCGAGCTGAACGCCGAGGTCTATGTATGCGCGGCCGACAAGGAAAATGCCGGTATCGTATTCAGCGCCGCAGTGTTCATGCTGACCACAGCGCCCTGGACGGCCAAGATGATCGCCAAGGGCGAGCTAAACATCGTGGAATCTCAGAAGCGCGTTGAGTATCGGCGCCGAGTTCGTACTGGCAATGGTGGTTACAAGTGGATCACCGTCGGCAAGCTGGCGGTCCTGTCCTCGGAGAGCTATTCCAAGCACGGTTACAAGCCCAGCTGTGTCATTTTCGACGAGCTCCATGCTCAGCCCAACCGCGATCTATGGGATGTTATGACCTTCGGTGCAGGCTCCGGCCGAAAGCAGCCTGTGTGGATTGTGCTGACCACCGCAGGCGATGACCCCGACCGTAAGTCCATCGGTTGGGAGATTCACTCGCAGGCCGTTGCCATCCGCGATGCCAGAGCGCTGCGGCGCATCCGTGCTGAGGGCGGAGATGTGCGGAGCATCTTGTCCCTGCGCCACGTAGACGCGGAAGATCTCCCGTCTGCGGAAACGGAGCT
>JAZQXQ010000341.1:0-5983 GCA_045632965.1 Clostridia bacterium | reverse complement strand
CCGCTGACACGATGAAGCGCTTGTCGTTTTTGAGCACCTGCAGCCAGTTTTGAAGGTATGCCGCGCTGTTCCGGAAGCTTCTGGAGGTTTCCCTGCCGCAGTGATTGACGAGGGCAGCGGCCGCAATCTCAGCGATAAGCTCTTCTTTACTGTATGTTTCTGTCCCAAAGAAAGCGGTCTTTTAATATCCCTGCTCCCCGGTTCGTCGTGGTTCTGGTGAGTATGGTCTGAATGCTTTGCAGAACGTTCAGGCCTTTTTCATTTCCTGCCGCATCCAGTGGAGGGCAGAGCCGATGAGGTCGAAGGATGCGAGACGGTGTCTGTTCTCCGGTTTATACAGCAAAGGCAACAATTCTTCACTGAGGTTTTCATAGGTGATGATACTGCCGTTCAGCATCAGCAACAGGCGCTTTTCCTTGGCTTCCAGCATGATCTCACCTCACGGTAAAGCGGCGGACAGTTGCGGTCTTGGTGTAGGCAGCAGCGAGGTCTGCGTGGTCTTTGCGGAAAGCAGTGCTGTCGAAGTGGGAAGTCGTGAAGGGAGTCCAGCTGACTTTATACGCGCCTGCGATCAGCGTCTCTTCGCTGCCCATGACGGCTTTGATGGCGTCTTCCAGTGCGATGATCTCGCCGTCGAGTTCTTCACGCATGCGTTTGAGTTCAAGCAGTTCGTGGATGGTTGCTTCCATGGCGGGGTTACTCATTGGGGTGGCTCCTTTGTATTTGGTTGTTTCTCAACCTTGTGACTTAATTATAGCATACTGGTACCATATGTCGCAGCGTGATATAATGATGCTGGAGGTGTATCGCTATGTCAAAACCTACAAACGCTGTCAAAGACCGTTGGAACGCAAAGAATTATGATGATCTTCGGGTTCGTGTTCCCAAAGGCCGTAAAGCAGATATCGAGGCGTATGCTGCTCAGCATGAAACTACAATCAACAGCTTAATCAATTCACTGCTTGCTAACACACTTGGCCTGACTGATGACGCATGGAAAGAAGCCCCCGACACTACCGACGGGGGCGCATAAAACCGCGCGAGGGGATAGGATCTTACCTGAGCGTTACAGGTATTCTGCATACAGACCAGGCAAAGAATGAGCCTCGAAATTGCATGAATTGCACACTAATGAGAAATTATGCCCTAAATTCTGTTGTTCTGGTGTTCTAAAGTCCTGTAGAAAATCAGCGAAGTACGGTCTGAAGGCCGCCCGTCGTGCGCCTCAGTTCTCCAAGCGCCAATCTATCTCTCATCAAGAACATCAAAACCCAGAAGCACAATGGTTTCTGGGTTTTCTTTTACAAAAAACGCTGGCAGCAAATGCCTGCGTTTTTTGTATGTGGTTATTCCGGTATAATCGAATACAATTGGATCATGTTTCTACCATCAACAGTAAGCTCAGCACCTGTTGTGTTGCGGGCGTGTGCGGCAAAATACCATACATCGTCTGCGATGTCGGCAAATTCGGCAATGTCTTGCCAGCATAGGCAGCTTTGCGCAGAGAGAATGTAAGTCCTCAACTTGTCGTTCTTTTTCCTTTGACAAAACTGAAGCGGTGAGTTATGCCAGATCAGCTTCCAGACACAACACATTGTGGTCCGTCATGAACTCACTTTTCCAATGAACAGTCACGCTGTAACGTCCTACATGCCATTTGTTGGGATTGATGAAGAAGTAGTCGATCGGCCCCATATATGGCGGTTCATGCTTGCCAAAACCATTAAAGGTTCCTATTGTTGTAGTGTCCTTTGCTTGATACTTGGCGTCTATCCAGTTATGCTCCAGAATGGTTTTGTAGATGACGGAGTCTTCTTTTGAGTTGAAGTCGCCTGTCATTATCACCGGCAGATCCTGTTTGCGGAAACGGTCAGCCAGTTCCAGAACCATGGGTATTTCCTTTTCCCGGATGAGTTCGTTGAAAGCATCCAAATGAGTATTGATGTGCACGTAGCGTTTGCCGTCCGCCAAGCTTTCAAAGATCGCCCAGGTGGCAGAAATGAAATACTTAGAGCCATAGCCCTGTGAAGGCATATCCGGCGTTTCAGACAGCCAGATCACGCCATGGTTGATGATGTTTACCTGCTGTGGATCGTAGTATATGTAGTTCTTTGTCATCAACTGAGGCTGTGCACGGCGATAGCCGGTTAGCACCATATCCAGCCTTTCTCGCCAGAAGGGTTCTGTTTCTTGAAAACCAACAGATGCAGGCCGGTGATGCAACAGAAATGCAGTAATGCGTGGTTCGCGCTCTTTTTGCATGTTGTCATCGGCATGCTTGGCACATTTGAGGTTTAAACTGACAATTTTCATTATGATCTACCACCTTTCCTACTCAATCCTTTTAGGAATCAATTATTACACCCTGAACAAAGTATTTTTGAATATAAAGATACTTTTCGTACAAGCGACTGGTCTTTGATATTATTCCGGAATGATGGGATACAGTTGGATCATATTGCCGCCGTCGATTGTGAGCTCGGCGCCGGTGGTGTTGCGGGCGTGGGCGGCAAAATACCATACGGCGTCGGCGATGTCGGCAAATTCTGCGATATCTTGCAGCGGAGTGTAATTGGACAGCGCTTCGCGGCAGTTGTTGTAGTTGCTTTCCCAGCGGTCTGTCTTGATCATGCCGGGAAGAACGGCGTTGACGCGGATGTTGTATTTGCCAAGATCCAGCGCCAGCGCGCGCATCATGCCAAGCTGACCGGATTTGGAGGCGGAGTAGGCAATGCGATCGGGGATGGCGCGGTAGGCTGTGTTGGAATTGATAAATACGATGGAGCCGTCGTGCTTGTCGATCATGCGCTTGGCGGCGTGTTCGATCAGGCAGTAATTGGCGACGATGTTGGTGTTGATGACGTTGACGAAATCCGACAGAGGATTTTTGAAAATCTGCTGACGGATGCCGAGATTGGCGGCGTTGAGCACAAGGCAGTCGATGTGCAGGTCCTTTTCGTCCAGATCCGAAAAGACGCGGGCGATGCCTTCTTCGTTTACGTTGTTGTCGGGCAGTACCAGCTCCAGCGCGTAACCGAGGACGGCCACGCTGCTGTTGGCTTTCCGGATGGCTTCAATCGCGGCGGGCAGGGCCTCTTCGCGGCGGCTGGTGATCACAACATTCCAGCCCTCCTGCGCGAATTTCTGCGCGATGCCAAGGCCGGTATTGACGGTTGCGCCTGTAATGAATACTGTTTTCATGCTGTCCTCCTCAAAAATAGAAGGCCGTTTCCGGCGGGCGGATATCGGTGAGCGCGCCGGTATAGTGGCGCAGGGTGTGTACGGAGTACGGGTGTTTGAGGCATTCCTCTTCGTTGATTTCAATGCCAAGGCCGGGCTTGTCGGGGATGGTGATGAAGCCGTTTTCGTAATGCAGGCTTTCGTTTGTCACATCCTTGCGCCAGAGGACATCGCTGTACATGATTTCAAGGATGGAGAAGTTGGGGCAGCACGCGGCCAACTGCAGCGTGGCGGCATTGGCCACAGGGCCGGAGGGATTGTGCGGCGCGAAGGGAATGTAGTAGGTTTCGGCGACGGCGGCGATCTTTTTAAGCTCCATAATGCCGCCGGCGTGGCTGATATCGGGCTGGATGTAATCCGCCGCGCGCATTTCAAACAGATCCTTGAAGGATTTGAGCGTATAGAGACGTTCGCCTGCCGAGATGGCCACAGGGGATTTGTCGCGCACGGCCTTGAGCGCTTCAAGATTATCCGGCGGCACGGGCTCTTCAAACAGCATGGGACGGAACTGCTCCAGTTCCCTGGCAATCTTGATGCCGGTGGGCACGTTGAAGCGTCCGTGGCCTTCGATGAGCAGATCCACCTTGTCGCCTACGGCCTCGCGCACGGCAGCGACGCAGCGCAGCGCGGTATCAAGATCCTGATTGGAAATCTCAAGATAGGATTTTCCGAAGGGATCCCACTTCATGGCAGTCACGCCGCGCTGCACGGCGATCTTCGCCTTTTCGCCAAATTGCTCGGGTGTTTTGGCACCCGAGAACCAGCCGTTGACATAAATGCGTACTTTGTCATGCACCTTGCCGCCCAGCAGCTGATATACCGGCACATTCAGAGATTTGCCCAGGATATCCCACAGCGCCATTTCGACGGCGGAGAGTGCGCTCATCAGCACCGCGCCGCCGCGCCAGTAAGCGTCGCGGTAAATATCGTGGAAGTGCTTTTCGATCGTCAGGGGATTTTTGCCCACCAGATATTCCCTGATGTGCTCTACCGCGCCGATCAGCGCCTTTTCTTTGTATTCGAGCGTTGCTTCGCCAACGCCGTCGATGCCTTCGTCGGTGTAGACCTTCACAAACATCCAGTTGGTGCGGAAGCAGTCGACCGCGAATACTTTTACATCTGTTACTTTCATGTGTTACTCCTTGATATCAAACACGCGCACGTGATCCACCGCGAAGGTGTCGCCCGCCTTGGCGGCGCCAAAGGCCTCATCCGTGGGTCGATGGTTTTCCTTGCGATAGCCATTGGTTTCGGTGGAAATGAGGATAAACTGATCGATGGCGGAGACGTTTTCGCAGATTTCGCCGTCCTTTACGCCATCTACATAGAAAACGTACTTATCCGGCAGCCACAGCACGCCGAAATAATGGAATTCGTCGGTGTCCACCGCTAGATTGCCGCCCACCTTGATGCGCTGCATATCCAGACCGTAGCCGCCGGTGAAAACATTGTGGGGCTTTACCTGCCCTGGATGGAAGGATTCCATCACATCCACCTCAGATCCTGTGAGCTTAGGATCGAGTGATGCACCGATAATGGGCGACTGCAGCCAGAAAGCGCTCCACCAGCCCTCGTTTTTCTGCAGGCGGCAGCGGCATTCGTAATAGCCGTAGCGGTGGGTGTATTTGTTTTCGTGCAGCTTGCCGATGGGCCACTGCAGGTGTTCCTTGCCGAACTTGGTGGAAACCACGGGCTGATCCATGAAGTTATAGCCCGTTTGCAGCTGCGAGGACACGACTTCGCCGTTTTCTTCAAACACGGAGAATACCGCGCAGCCGTTTTCAATCTTCACGCCTTTGTCCGTCCATGCGGGATGGCGCTTGCCCATCATGGTGAGGCGGTAATCCCATTTGCTTTCGTCCAGCATATCGCCGTCAAACTCATCGCTCCAGACGAGCGAAAAATCGTATTCATCGGGCAGGAGACTGGGCGCGTGGTCTTTTACTTCGTACTTTTTCATAGGCTTCTCCTTACAAACAGATTTCTTTATAGATGGTGGGAATGACTTTGCTTTCGCAGGGGAAAAGCGAGGGATCGAGGCTGTCAAAGAGGCCAAAGTGCAGCGGGACAATCTTTTTCGCGCCGCAGGCTTTGGCAAAGCGCGCGGCGTCTTCCATATTCATGTTGTTGCCCACGCCGTTGACGGGCAGGAAGATTACATCCGGCTGCGCGGGCAGATCGGCAAAGATCTGCGCGTTGTAGAGCGTGTCGCCCGTGATGTAGTAGGTCTTTTGTGCCGACAAATCTTCAATGACCACGCCGATGGCGTAATCGTCGCTGTGCTCGGCTTTGACGGCGGTGAAGCGCAGGGCCTTTTCCGTCCACTGGGTATGACGGTTGAACTGAACGTAATTGTGCCCGCCGCCCTCCTGACGTGCCTTTTTCCATACGGAGGAAGGGCACAGAACCGTCATGCTTTTTTCCTGTCGGTGCAGAAAGCGCGGCGCGGTCTCCGGATCGTAGTGGTCAATGTGATCGTGGGTGAAGATCATGATATCGGGCGAAATGCCAAACCATGCTTCGTCTACCGGCACGCGGCGGGTATTCATGGGATTGACCTTGGCGACGGAATCGGACAGATACGGATCGATCATGATCTGCACATCGTCATTTTCAAACAGCAGCCCCGCTTGTCCAAGCCATGTGATTTTCATAGGATGACCTCCCTTCAGCCAAAGAGAATCGCCAGTGGCGAATCGAGCAGGGGAAGATTTTTGAGGCGAATTCCGCCGTTCCCCAATTC
>JAZQXQ010000340.1:0-7684 GCA_045632965.1 Clostridia bacterium | reverse complement strand
AATGGCGGCCTCGGAGCGGGTGCGGTCGATCTCGGGGATGCACTTAAAGCCGGGAGCGGCGATGATGGTGTAGTCAGCCTCGAAACCGGCCAGCTGCTCAGCGGTAGGACGGCGCAGCAGCTGATGGATGAACAGATTCTGGCTGGCCAGCTCATTGATAATGCGGAAGGACTTGGCATACTTTTCATCAGCGCCGGCAAAGCCGTCGAAGATGAAGATTTCGCGGTTCTGCAGGTAGGCAATCACCTTGCTGTAGATCGCGTCAAACTTGGCCTTTTCGATGGGACGGTTCACTTTGCCCCAGGCAATCTCATCGTGCACGGCAGGAGTGTCAACGATGAACTTATCGTTGGCGCTGCGGCCGGTGTACTTGCCGGTCTTGACAACCAGAGCGCCGGTGTTGCTCAGCGTACCCTCGCCGCGGCGCAGCGCAGCCTCGGTCAGCTGGGCGGGAGTCAGGTTGCGGTGTACGACCTTGGGATTGATGATGCCGTACTTCTCGATGCCGTAGGTTTCCATAAGAACTGCCTCCTTCAAATTCTCGCGAGGTTCCTCTCCATCCCCTGCAATGCCGCCCTGTTTCGTCGGCTGCTTCCCGGCGAACATTGCGGCCGGGTGGGAATTTGCCTCACGCAGTGTTAATATAGTTTGGCAAAAGTAGTTTGAAAAAATCCAACTCTCACCAAATACATCATATTACTTTGATTGCAAAATCGGAAATATCAAACAGGAATATCGTCATATCCGTTTTTACATATATTAAAATTATGTTAAACCGCTATTTCATTCCCTTCTCCCCCGTCTTTCGCCCGCAAAGCGTGATTTTTCGCCGTTTTCCCCGTTCTTACAACAATTATTTCCACCTGACAGCAAAATCGCGAAACCAATATTTAACAATCGATTGCAGCAAAAAGCGCCGATCCAAAGACCGGCGCAGGGATTTGCTATGCGGTTTATTCGGTGCGCAGCGCAACCACGGGATCCTTCTTGGCCGCCATGCGGGAGGGAATAAAGCCCGCAATCATGGTCAGGATCATGCTGATGATCACCAGCGCCACCGCGCCCTGCCAGGGCAGGATCGCCGCCGCCTCGATGCTGGTCAAATGGCGGATAACGGCATTGATGGGGAAGGTCAGCCCCCAGGTGACCAATACGCCCAGCGCGCCGGCGCACACGCCGATGATAAAGGTCTCCGCCGTGAACACACGGGAAATATCCTTCTTGGAGGCGCCCATCGCGCGCAGGATGCCGATTTCCTTGGTGCGCTCCAGCACGCTGATATAGGTAATGATGCCAATCATAATGGAGGAAACCACCAGAGAAATGGAAACAAAGGCGATCAGCACATAGGTGATAACGTCCACAATCGTGGTGACGGAGGACATCAGCGTGCCCACATAGTCGGTGTACTGGATCACGCGGCCGTCCTTGCCTTCGGCTACCATGCGGTCATTGTATTCGTCAATGATGCGCACGACCTCTTCCTTGCTGGCAAAGTCAACGGGATAAAGCATGATTTCCGTCGGCGTGTCAAGGTCAATGGCGTTGAGCAGCGCCAGATTGCTGTCATAGGTTGCCGTGGTGGTCTGGCTCTGCATCTGATCCTTCATCATGCCAAGGATCTGCTCCTCGGTCATCATGCCCATCATCATGCTCACCGACGCCTGCTGCTCGGCGGGCAGGGTGGCGATATAGGCATTGACCATATCCATCGTGGGCTCCACCGCCGTGCCGCCGTCAAAGCGGATGCCGGTGAAGATATCCACCTCGGGATTTTCCTTCTGCGCCTTGACCGCCGCCGTTTCATTGTTGGCATTGATCACATATTCCACCAGATCGCGCGTATAGCCGATGCCGCCGGCGGCAAACACGCTGATCAGCGATTCGGTCTCGCCGCGGGCAATACCCACCACCTGCAGCTCCACGCCGTTGTCAAGGGCCGCGGCAAGATACGCTTCGTCATTTCGCTTGTCGGTGTATACGCCCGCGTCATTGCCCTCGTACAGATCGCCCTGCAGCACCAGCTTGAATGTGAGGTTGAGCAGTTCTTCATGACTGTAGCTGGTGGGCTCAGTCGCCACATGGCCGCCCGTCATCAGCGTCATAAACATCTGCTGCACTTCGCTCTGATCGCGCATGCCCAGGGTATACAGCGTCATATCGCTCAGGTCGTCGTTTTCGCCCACAACCAGCAAAAGCTCATTGTATTTTTCGGGCAGACGACCGGCGATGACGGAATAATCCTCCGCCATGTCATCGTTGCTCTGCGGCAGTTCAAAGAAAGCGTTGAGGTTATACATTTCCGCCATAGCGCCCATGGAGGACATCGAGGACATGCTCATCATCTGATTCATGTCGCTCATCATGGTGGAATTGGTCATGTTGTCAATCAGCGTGCTGGGGTTCACCTGCTGCACACCGCCCACAGCATTTTCATTGTAGATGTTAAGGCTGGTATTGTATTCATAGCCCACGCCGCTGAGATACTGCTGAATTTCTTCATCCGTATCCACAAATTCCTTGAAGGAGCCAAGGTCGTTTTCATTCACTTCGCTCACCATGGTGTTGAGCACATCGCCCATGATGTTGCTGGAGTAAATGCGGCCCTCTTCCTGCTGCACATTCGTCTGCTGGCCCAGCGCCATCATGCTCATCATCATGCTGGTGCTGTCCACGGATTCCGACTGAATGGTGAGCGGATAAAGAGAGAGGGTGTCTTCCTCAATGCCCTTGATATAAAGATTGACGCCGTTGGAGAGCGAGAGAATCAGCGCAATGCCAATGATGCCAATCGAACCCGCCAGCGCAATCATGAACGTGCGGCCCTTCTTGGTCAGCAAATTGTTCATCGACAAGCGCAGCGCCGTGCCAAAGCCCATCGACGTATGCTTCATATTCTTGGCATGGTCGCCCTTTTCCGCATCCGCATCATAGGGCGCAGAGTCACTGATGATCCTGCCGTCCAGCAAACGGATGGTGCGCGTGGCGTATTCTTCCGCCAGATCGGGATTGTGCGTCACCATAATCACCAGACGGTCCTTGGCGATTTCCTTGAGGATTTCCATGATCTGCACGCTGGTTTCGCTGTCCAGCGCGCCGGTGGGTTCATCCGCCAGGAGAATCTCAGGATTGTTGATCAGCGCGCGGGCAATCGCCACGCGCTGCATCTGACCGCCCGACATCTCATTGGGCTTTTTGTGCAGCTGATCGCCAAGACCCACGCGGTTAAGCACCTCAACGGCACGCTTGCGGCGCTCCTTCACCGATACGCCCGACAGCGTCAGCGCCAGTTCCACATTGGACAAAACCGTCTGATGCGGAATCAGATTGTAGGACTGGAACACAAAACCCACCGAATGGTTGCGGTAGCTGTCCCAGTCGCGGTCCTTGAATTCCTTGGTCGAGCGGCCCTTGATCACCAGATCGCCCTCGGAATAGCGATCCAAACCGCCGATAATATTAAGCAGCGTGGTTTTGCCGCAGCCCGACTGACCCAAAATGGCGACGAACTCGCTGCGGCGGAAGCTCAGATCCACCCCGCGCAGCGCCTGCACCTTGTGTTCGCCCGTCACATACTCCTTATGAATATTTTTAAGTTTGAGCACGAAAAATACTCCCTTTCATCCATTTTACAAGCATATATTACCATGTAATTATAAACGAAACATGAACGCATGCAACCATTTTTTATAAAAAAAGAGCAGCATAGCCAATATTTTTGCCATGCTGCTTCCATATTATTCCTTTTTCAACCATTTAGAAGGCTCCGGCGGCGTGGGATCATCCGTCAGCCCTAAAATGTAATCGGTGGACGTTTTGTAAAACTGCGCCAGAGCAATAAGAATATCCGTGGGGATGTCGCGCTGACCGAGTTCGTAATTGGCATACGCCTGCTGCGAACAATGCAGTACCGCAGCTACTTCGTGCTGTCTTAAATCCGAATCTTCTCGCAGATCACGCAATCGACGATACATCAGCAATCCCCCTTTTGCTTTATTATCTTTACTGCAATCTGCGGTATTGATTCCAACCACAAAATGTTGTAAAATTAGCTTATCCTATTCAAAAAGGGGCTTTTCATATGTTTAAGAATCCAGGAAGGAAAATCAAGCTTTTTGCCATTGCGCTGTTCATTGCCGGATGCTTCTATTCCCTCGTCTTCTCCATCAGCCTGAGCACCGACCCAAATCTTATAAAGAACGCTTCCTTTCATCCGGTGCTCTTCGCCCTGGTGCTGTTCTTCGGCGTATTTATTTCATATATCATCGCACTGTTTTTGTATTCATGGGGTGAACTGGTCGAAAATTCCGCTAATAAGAACGAGGACTAACGCAACTGCGGCAGGCCGATTGCGCAGCAATCGCGTCCGCAAAGCGGACAGAAAAAAGACCCCGGAATCGATGGGAAAGCTTGCTTTCACATTCGTATTCCGAGGTCCTTTTTTCGTCAGCCTGCCGCAGCACACAACAAGCCAACTTCCAATCCAAACGCAGGTTCTTTGTTACTTTCTTGACTCAAGAAAGTAACGTCCCCTTCCCCCGCGTCAATCCACGTTATTCAGCTCCGCCAGCATCTTCTCCACAATGCCCTTGATTTCCGCCACCGCAGTTTCAACCGCAGCATCCTGACGGAAGGACTTGTCGCGCGCAGACACTTCCACCGCGCCGCGGCCGAGGGTCTTGGGGCTGACGATCACGCGCACGGGCACGCCCAGCAGGTCGGCATCGGAGAACATCACGCCCGCGCTGACGGGACGGTCGTCGTAAATCACCTCAACGCCGGCCTTCTTGAGATCTTCATACAGCTTGTCGGCCGCCTCGCGCACTTCGGGCTTGTCGGCGCGCATCGCGCACAGATGCACCTGCCAGGGCGCAATGGTAATGGGCCAGATGGGGCCGTAATCGTCGTGACGCACTTCGCACACAGAAGCGCACAGACGGCCTACGCCAATGCCGTAGCAGCCCATGATGACGTCCTCAAAGGAGCCGTCCTTCTTCTGGAACTGCAGGCCCATGGAATGAGAATACTTGGTGCCCAGCTGGAAGATATTGCCCACTTCGATACCGCGGCTGACGGAAATGACCGGCTTGCCGCACACGGGGCAAATAGCGCCCTGATAGGTCTTGGCCACATCGCAGAAGGAATCAACCTTCACGTCGCGCTCAATGGAGAAGCCCGTCATGTGATAGCCCTCTTCGTTGGCGCCGCACACCAGATTGTCAGTACCCTCAAGGCTCTTGTCAAAAAGCACCTTGGCATTGGCCGTGATGCCCACAGGGCCGATGAAGCCCTTGACGATGCCGGAGGCCTCGGTGATCTCGGTCGCGGGATGAATCTCGCAGCCGAGGAAATTACGCAGCTTGGTCTCGTTGACTTCCAGATCGCCGCGGACAAACACGATCACATACTTGTCGGTGAGGTTCTCCTGATAGACGACGGCCTTGCACATATCCTTGGGCTCGCAGCCGAGGAAGGCGCACACTTCTTCGATGGTCTTCTGCTCGGGCGTGGCAACCTTCTGCAGTTCTTCCTCGCCGCGCTTGACATTTTCCACCACACAGTCCGCCGCTTCCATATTGGAGCGGTAGCCGCACTCGGGACAGGTGATGATAGTGTCTTCACCGATATCGGTGAGCAGCATGAATTCGTGGGAAACCTTGCCGCCCATCATGCCGCTGTCGGACTTGACGGCCACAACCTCGGGCACGCCGCAGCGGGCATAGATGCGCTCATACGCACGGTACGCGCGCTCATAATACTTTTCCAGGCACTCCTGAGAGGTGTGGAAGGAGTAGGCGTCCTTCATGGTGAACTCACGCACACGGATCAGGCCGCCGCGGGCACGGGGCTCATCGCGGAACTTGGTCTGAATCTGGTAAATCATAAAGGGGAAGTTGCCCTCGGCCTTGGGCGTGCCACGCACGGCATGCACGCTGGCTTCCTCGTGGGTCATGCCCAGCACCATGTCGTTGCCGCCGCGATCCTTCATGCGCAGCAGCTCGCTGCCGATCGCATCAAAGCGGCCGGACTCGCGCCAGAGATCGCCCGGCATCACGACGGGGAACATCACTTCCTGGCCGTCGATTGCGTCCATCTCTTCGCGCATGATGTTTTCAATCTTACGGGTAATGCGCTTGGCGGGCATCAGCAGGGTGTAAATGCCGTTGGCCACCTGTTTCATATATCCGCCGCGGATCATAAAGATCTGGCTGGCAATCTGGCAATCCGCCGGGGTCTCGCGGAAACGCTCGCCCAGCATGTTTGCAAGTTTCATACGGTAATTCCTCCCAAATTGAGATATCTTACAGATTATAGCACTTAAAAGGAAGGAATGCAATAAAAAAAGCGGCCGGATGCTGTTCATTGTTTTTCATTCTTTTTTTCTTTTTTTCAAAGCTGCGCAGCGTTTATCAATAAGCGGCATTTCTCTTGACGAATCAGGCTAAAAATGGGATGATATATGTATAAAATCAATCTCTGTGGAGGTTTATGTTATGGGCATGCTTTCCCCTTCCATGATGTGCGCTCAGATCGATGAGCTGCGCACCTATCTGCGCGCTTTTGAAAAAAACGGCATTGAATATCTGCATATTGACGTAATGGACGGCTGTTTTGTACCCAACCTCATGCTGGGCACCGATTATGTAAAGCAGTTGCGCAAGCTGACCAATATTCCGCTTGACGTGCACCTGATGATCGTTGAGCCCGAAAAGAAAATCCCGTGGTTCGACTTCCAGCCCGGCGAATACGTAGCGGTGCACTATGAGAGCACCAAGGAATGGCGCAAGTGCCTGGAGATGGTGCGCGCCACCGGCGCCAAAGCGCTGGCGACCATCAATCCGCCCACGCCCGTGAGCGTTCTGGAGGACGTAATCGACGTGATTGACGGCGTGCTTGTAATGACCGTCAACCCCGGTTTCGCCGGCCAGAAGGCTGTGCCCGAGACCATTCAGAAAATCGCCGACACCCGCGAGCTGCTCAAAAAGCACGGCAAGGGCGATCTGCCCATCGAAGTGGACGGCAACTGCTCTTTCGAAATGGCCCCCAGAATGCGCGAAAAGGGCGCGGACATTTTTGTGTGCGGCTCTTCCAGCGTGTTCACCAAGGCGATGCCCCTGGACGAGGCGATTGCCAAGTTCAGAGAGTGCGTGAAGTGAGGAACGGAGGAGGGACGTTACTTTCTTGAGTCAAGAAAGTAACAAAGAACCTGCGTTGGCATTGGAAGTTGACTGCGTGATTAACGCGGCAGTCTGATTGAAAAAGGGTCTGAAGCTCGGATGTGAAAGCAAGCTTTCCCACCGATCTCAGACCCTTTTTCAGTTTGCTTCGCAAACCCGCAGAGCAAGCTCTGCGGACTGCCGCTTTGGTACGGAGTGCGTTTGGGCAGCGCCGTTTTTTCTGCGGAAAAAACGAGCGGGAAGGCACGCCGCTGCGGCGGCACAATCGTGAAGCCTCCGCGAGCGCTAGCAGTCAACAATCGCGGCAGGCCGATGGCGCAGCCATCGCATCCGCAAAGCGGATAGAAAAAGAGCCTGAAGCCGATGGGCAAGTTTACTTGCACACTCGGATTCAGACTCTTTTTCGATAAGCCTGCCGAAACAAGCCAACCAAAGACTGGTTTTCGAGGGAGCTCGAGGGAGGCTTTTACCTTAAAAGCCGTCCCTCGATCGTCTCCCCCTTACGC
>JAZQXQ010000339.1:0-4429 GCA_045632965.1 Clostridia bacterium | reverse complement strand
CACCTGTTTGCTGGGCTGCTCGTGCCGCTATGACGGCGGCACGAAGCCTTGCGCTGCGGCGATTGCCCTTAAAGAAAAGCATCAGCTGATCCCGGTATGCGCAGAGCAATTGGGCGGACTGACAACCCCGCGCACGCCCTGTGAGCGGATCGGCGACAAGGTGATGAGCGTGGAGGGCGAGGACCGCACGGCGACGTATCGCCATGGCGCAGAGGAAGCGCTCAAGCTGTTTGAGCTGTTTCAGTGCGATTGCGCGGTGTTGAAGGCACGCAGCCCTATGTGCGGCAGCAATGTGATTTATGACGGTACGTTCTCGGGAAAGTTCCGCGAGGGCGACGGCATGCTGGCGGAAATGCTCAAAAGCCGCGGAGTGAAGGTATATACCGAAGATGAAATCGGCTTGCTGGAGGCATAAATGAAAAAGGCGTATGATCTGGTCGTCGCAGGCGGCGGCATGAGCGGCGTGGCGGCGTCGGTAGCTGCGGCAAGGCAGGGCCTTAAAGTGCTGCTGGTGGAGCAGTCGTCCATGCTCGGCGGCCTTGGCACCAGCGGGCTGATGACCATGGTGATGACCAGCCGCAAGTGGTTCTACGGCATCGGCCGGGAGATCCTGGAGGATCTGCGCGGCAGGGGAGAGGCGCGGTGGATTGATGATTATCCGGTGAAGGATTATGAGCGCATTCCCTTTGACGCGGAGAGCATGAAGCGAAAGCTTGATGCGATCGTTCTGGAAAGCGGCGCTGAAGTGCTTTTGTATACCAAGATCATCGGCGTTGAAAAGCAGGGGGATTGCATTGCCTCGCTGCAATTGTGCGGCCCGGCGGGGAACTTTGCGGTCGAAGGCAAGGTTTTTGTTGATGCGACGGGCGACGGCGTGCTATCGTTCTATGCGGGTGAGGATTTTGACCTGGGCGACAATGACGGAAATACCCAGGCGCCGACGATGACAGCCTATTATGCCGGCGTGGATTTTGATCGCTACGAAGAATTTTTGCAGACGTACGCCGACGGTCCTGCCATTCCCAAGGTGAATATGATCCGTGATCTGGTGCCCAAGGCCGTGGAAGACGGCGTGCTGAGCGTGTGCGATCTGCACCATCCCGGCATTTTTCGCATCAGCCCGTGCTTTAACGTGGGCGTGATGAACGCGGGGCATATTTACGGCGCGGATTGCCTGACGCCGGAAGGGCTGACGAAGGCGACCGTTGAAGGCCGCAAAATGGCAGCGGAGTATCTGAACTTTTACCGCAAGTATATTCCGGGCTTTGAAAAGGCATACATGACCAATACGTGCAGCTATCTTGGCCTGCGCGAAACACGGCGCATCCGCGGCAAATATGTGACGACCTTTGCCGATAAGGCGGCGTACCGCAAATTTCATGATGCGATCATGCGCTTTGACGGCGGCTCGGTCAGCGACGTGCATGCTTCGTCTGCCGATAAAAAAGCGTATGAAACGTATTATCGGCTGTTTACGGCGGCGCGCAATACTGTGCGCGAGGATGACTGGGCGGAGCTGCCGTACCGCAGCCTTTTGCCGATGAAGACGAAAAACATGCTGATTGCGGGCCGGTGCCTCTCTGCCGACCGCGAGGTGCAGGGGCAGCTGCGCATCATGGGCTATTGCTTTATGATGGGGCAGGCAGCCGGCACGGCTGCGGCGCTGAGCATCAAAGGGAACTGTCTGCCGGGGGATGTTGATGTAACGGAAGTGCAGACGCAATTGCTGCGCGACGGCGTGGAAACGCGATAACGGACACAAAATAACCAAAAAAGGAAATGTGGAGACCTGCAATATATACATGCAGGTCTCTTTTTCATGGTACTTGACAAAGGCTCCCAAAGAGGAAAAAACGGTTTTTTTACAAAAATCAAGTTTTCAAAGGAAAATTTGAAAAAATGGCCTTGACATTGACTTTTTTGTGTGTTATATTTTAGAATGCACCAGTATTGGTAAGATACCGGATTGCGACCTTTTTGAAGGGTGCTTTAAGAAAAAAGAACAAAAAAAGTACAATTCAAAAAGGTCGAAAAGTACGGCCGATACGTGTTGCAAGAGTAAAGGGGTGATTGCTTTTTATGGTGCACGAGGTTCAATTAGGGAAGCACAGCAAGCGCATGAGCTTCTCGCGCATCGATGAAGTTCTGGAAATGCCCAATCTGATTGAGGTGCAGAAGAACTCCTACCGCAGATTCCTGGAGGAAGACCTGCGTGAGGTGCTCAACGACGTATCTCCGATCATCGATTACAGTGGCAATCTGATTCTTGAATTTGTCGATTACTCTCTGGACGTTGCCGCCGCCAAGAACACGGTGGAACGCTGCCGCGAGCGTGATCTGACTTATGCCGCGCCGCTGAAGGTCTTTGTTCGCCTGAAGAACAAGGAAACCGGCGAAATCAAAGAGACGGAAGTCTTCATGGGTGACTTCCCGATCATGACCGAACACGGCACGTTCATCATTAACGGCGCTGAGCGCGTTATCGTATCTCAGCTCGTCCGTTCTCCCGGCGCCTACTTCTCCATGCAGATGGACAAGGACGGCAAGCAGCTGTTCTCCTCTCAGATCATCCCCAACCGCGGCGCGTGGCTGGAATATGAGACGGACTCCAACGGCGTGCTTTGGGTGCGTATTGACCGCGCCCGCAAGCTGCCCATCACCGTGCTTCTGCGCGCGCTGGGCTACGGCAGCGACAGCGACATCATCGGCCTGCTGGGCGAGGATGAGCGTCTGCTGGCCACCATCGAGCGCGGCGACAACGCCAAGTCTCAGGCGCAGGGTCTGATTGAGATCTACAAGCGCCAGAAGCCCGGCGAGCCGCCCACGGAAGAGGGCGCCCGTACGCTGCTCAATAACCTGTTCTTTGATCCCAAGCGCTATGACCTGATGCGCGTTGGCCGCTATAAGTTCAATAAGAAGCTCGGCCTTAACGCCCGTATCACCGGTCAGGTGAGCGCGGAGGATATCATCGATCCCCGCAGCGGCGAAGTGCTGGTGAAGGAAGGGGAGACCATTTCCCGCGAAATGGCCATGACCATCCAGAACGCCGGCGTGAATGTCGTGCATGTGCAGACCGAGGAGCATGTTGTCCGCGTGCTGGGCAACAACTTTGTGGATGCTTCCGAGTATCTGCCCTTTGATCCCAAGGAAGCCGGCCTGCTGGAGATGGCGCATCTGCCCACGCTGCTCAAGACCATCGAGGGTCTGACCGATCCCGATGACATCAAGCGTGCGGTCATCGAAAATGCGCACAACATCGTGCCCAAGCACATCATCGTGGACGATATCACCGCTTCCATGAGCTACATGCTGGGCATGCCCTACGGCATCGGCGTGACCGACGACATTGACCATCTGGGCAACCGCCGCCTGCGCTCTGTGGGCGAGCTGCTGCAGAACCAGTTCCGCATCGGTCTGACCCGTCTGGAGCGCGTTGTGCGCGAGCGCATGGCCATCCAGGACGCCAATGACGTCAAGCCCAACGATTTGATCAACATCCGTCCCGTGAGCGCGGCGATCAAGGAGTTCTTCGGCTCCTCTCAGCTGTCCCAGTTCATGGACCAGCCCAACCCCCTGGCCGAACTGACGCACAAGCGCCGTCTGTCCGCTCTGGGCCCCGGCGGTCTGAACCGCGACCGCGCCGGCATGGAAGTGCGCGACGTGCATTACTCGCACTATTCGCGTATCTGCCCCATTGAAACGCCTGAAGGCCCCAACATCGGTCTGATCTGCTCGCTGGCGACCTACGCCCGCATCAATGAATACGGCTTCATCGAAGCGCCTTACCGCAAGGTGGATAAGACCACCGGTCAGGTGACTGACGAAATCGTATACATGACGGCCGATGAAGAAGATAACTACAACGTTGGTCAGGCCAAGGAGCCCCTCAACGAGGACGGCACCTTCCAAAATGACCGCGTGATCGTGCGCTGGCGCGACGAGACCATCGAAGTGCCCGCCGAAAACGTTGATTACATCGACGTTTCTCCCAAGCAGGTTGTATCTGTAGCTACCGCTATGATCCCCTTCCTGGAGAACGACGACGCCAACCGCGCGCTGATGGGCTCCAACATGCAGCGCCAGGCTGTACCGCTTCTCGTTCCCGAAGCGCCCATCGTCGGCACCGGTATGGAATACAAGGCCGGTCACGACTCCGGCGTGGTCATCCTCTCCAAGCATGCCGGCGTTGTACACTTTGTGGACGCCGAGCAGGTTGTAATCAAGGATGACGAAGGCGAACTGCATCAGTACAAGCTGACCAAGTTTGCCCGTTCCAACCAGGGCACCTGCATCAACCAGCGTCCCCGCGTGAATGCCGGCGACAAGGTTGAGGTGGGCGATCTGCTGGCGGACGGTCCTTCCACGGAAAACGGTGAAATCGGCCTCGGCCGCAACATTCTCATCGGCTTCATGACGTGGGAAGGCTACA
>JAZQXQ010000338.1:0-1546 GCA_045632965.1 Clostridia bacterium | reverse complement strand
TTCACCCATCAGCCCCAGGAACTGACTCACCTTCAGGCCCAGCGCCTCCTGAATATCCGCATCGCTTCCCTGCGGCGACACAAGATAATAGCACAAAAGCGAATCCTTCTGCCCGATGCGGTGCGCACGGTCCTCCGCCTGTGAATGCACGGCCGGCGACCAGTCAAGCTCGCCAAATACCACGCACGTGGCGCGCTGCAGATTCAAGCCCGCCGCCGCGCGCAGCGACACACAGCAAAGGTTCGTTTTCTCCCGCATAAAATCTTCTACTGCCGCTTCCTTCTGCGCACCTGTCTCACGGCCCGTAATGAATACCGGCGCAAACGCCTTGAGCTCGCTGCGGTAGATATCCATCACCGCATGATGATGGGCAAACAAAAGCACCTTTTCGCCGTTTTCAAGCAGCGCGCGCACAAACTGGCACACATACGCCGCCTTGGCTACGCCCGTCGCCTGCCTTTCGCCCTGGCAGATCTGATCCATCAAAAGCGCCCGTGCAGAGGCCGACATTTCGCCGTCAGCCTTCAGCAGCTTCAATTTATCCAGCACCGGCGCCATCAGCTTTTTATACACAGCGTCGTCTGCGTCAATCTCCTGCACAAGCCGTCTCTTTTCGGGCAGTTCGGGCAATACCTCTGCCTTGGTTCTGCGCAGCATCAAGCCTTCGCGGCGCAGATGCTCGCCCAGCAATTCCGGTTTGATAACAATATTGTTCCCGTATCCGTAGCACCATTCGCGCGTAAAGGATTCCCAATCGCCCAGAAAGTGATAATCCAGAATATTCACCACATTCCAGATTTCACCGCCCTGATTGTATATGGGCGTGCCGGACAAGCCAATCACCCTGTCGCAGCTTTCGGCAAGCAAGCTGGCCGCGCTGTATTTTTCCGTGCCCGCGCGGCGCAATTCCTGCACTTCGTCAAACACCACAGCCTTGAACGAAATATTGGGCAATATCTCCTTCCAGCCGCGCAGCAAAAGATAATGCATGATATAAATATCCGCCTCGGGCAGCTGATAGGGCGTAAGGCCTTTTATCACATGCACGCGCGGTTCTTTGCCGTCTATGCGGATAAACCGACGGATCTCACTTTGCCAGTTGCGCACCAGATGCGGCGGCACCACTAGTATGGCCGGAAACGCCCTGAGCGTGCACAGACAGCACAGCGCCTGCAGCGTTTTGCCAAGGCCCATTTCGTCGGCCAGCAGGCCGCGCTTGGTATGCACAAGCCAGCTGAGCCCCGTCTCCTGAAAGGGCCTGAGCGTGCCAAGAAACATGCCCTTTGGCGCTTCCATGCGCTGCGGCATTTCCTGCATGCGACTGCGCTGCGCCGCGTATGCGCGCGCTTCATGAATAGCTTTCTGCCAGCGCTCGCGATCGCGCGGAGCAATCTCCAAAGGATAGCGCAGCATCAGCCAGTTGATATCGCCAATGATGCGCCTGTGCGCCGTGAACCGTGCTTCGCCGCGCCTGCCGCCGTCCGTTCCCGGGAAAAGCCGCTTGCACAGTTCCGTCACGCTGGGATCGCCCTTGACCACCCAGCAC
>JAZQXQ010000337.1:0-7779 GCA_045632965.1 Clostridia bacterium | reverse complement strand
ATTATAGCTTTTCCACCGGAATCCAAAGTTCCATGTAACGTTCTTTACATTTTTCACCTTGATACCAATGCGACAGCACAACTTCCGGAGCATTTTTCAACTGATAGCCCGAAGTCGGCAACCACTCGCTTACAACCTGTTTCCGCAGGTCCGGCAATGCCCTCGTCGGATACTTGCAGCGCTCCGTTTCAAAAATGGCATACATACACTTGGGAATTACAATACTCTCAAGGTGTTTTGCAAACTCTTCACCCAGAACGTATTCCTTATGAAGATTTTCCCGCAAGAATTCAGGAAGCAGAGTAGCTATATAAAAATCATAGCCGTCCTCTCCAATATTCGTAATGACATTATAATTATTATCAACATTCCCTGCCATACCCTCAATGATATACTGATACGCTCGCGTTGTCATATACATGTTTTCTTCCTGCTTCATGCGTTCTCCGGGAACTCCGCTGAAACGCCGTTTAATTCCCGTAAGAATCATTTCTTCTTTTTCTTCGATTCTGTAATTCATCTTCGTACCGCCTTCCAATGAAATTTTGACAGACAAGCGGGAAAATGACCTGAGTATACTCCCGTCGGCGCGCGCTTGCGACGGCGTAATACCATGAAATTTTTGGAATGCCTTGGCGAAACTGTCCGGACTTTCATATCCGTATTTCAGAGCCACATCAATTACCTTAGCCTTTCCTCCGGCAAGTTCAGCCCCGGCAAGCGTCATGCGACGCATGCGAATGTATTCTCCCAGCGTATAGCCGCACAGGATACTGAACACCCGTTGAAAATGATAGCTTGATGAAAAGCTCTGCCCGGCAACTTGTTCGTAATCGATTTCTTCCATCAAGTGCTGTTCAACATAACTGATCGCCCTTTGCATGCCGTCAATCCAGTCCATCATCCTTCCTCCTGTCCGTCATTATTCTATCAGAACCCGTTGTCCAAAACCCGACATTCTATGCGGATTAGTATCGGTACATTTTAAAAGCCAGCACATTTTTATGCTGGCTTTTCCTTATTTTATCTCAAACCCCGCCCTTACCGCGGCGTTTATCATCGCTTTATTGCTCTCATGTGTGGTCAGGATCGCATCCTTCCCCTGCGCATGAATCACGCCGATGCAGTACCGCACCAGCCTTTGCGCATAGCCGCGTCCGCGGTACTCCGGACGCGTAATCACGCCCGCCACTTCCCACTGCGCGTCATTCTCTTTCCAGATGCCCGCCCGCGCAGCAATCACGCCGTCCTCATAAATCACGTAATCTTCCCAATGGTCCTGCGAGCCTTCGGAAAAATACTCCTCCTTGGGAAAAGACTGGCACTCCGGGCAGCTGTCATAAAACGCGCAGAGTTCCTCATAATTCTCCCACGCGTCAAAGGCGCGGACGAGAGGATCGTCCGCACCTGTGCGCGCGTTTTCTTTTGTACAGATAAAATCAATGTACATTACTTTTCCATCGCCGCTTCGATGAGCGCGATGTCCTTCAGATCCTTCTCGCGGCCCAGCTGCTTTTTCATCTGCAGCAAGCCTTCCAGAGAAATCACCCGGAAGCCCTCCACCAGCTGCGTCTTGTCAAACAGCCAGTTTTCAAACATCTCGATATCCTGATTAAAGATGATCTTGCGCTGGCCGTTTTCATTGCGCTTGACAGGATAGCCCGCCCGCTCCAGATCATCCGCCAGAGCAGTGGTGATGCCCAGGTCAATGTCATGCGTCTTGGGACGCAGGCCGTAGAGCACCATGGCGGCGCCGGTGATTACCCAGAATTCACTCTGGTTCAGTTCCATATCTTCAAGCTGCGCGAGAATTTCATTTCTTTCCATCGTTCTGTTCATACGCCGCTCAACGGCTGAAATTACGTATTGGTTGACCGATACGCCAGACCGTTGCGCTGCAGCTGCAATGGCGTCCTTCTCCTCCGGCGTCATACGCACCTTGACCTCTGCCAGCTTGGCCATGTATTTTTTCGCGTACTCCTTGTTGTATCCGTATGTTCCGGGTTTGTTTTCCGCCATGAAACTGCATCTCCTTTCTACAGTTATATTATAGCGCAAAGTTTACTATGTGTCCATAGTAAAATGTGATAAATTCCGGTTCATAATATGGGCACATAGCACAAAATCACAGTAACTCGCGGGGAGCAATGAGGGGCGCAGCGCCCTCATTTGTAATCCGCAAGGGGGGCTTTGCCGCCCTGAGGAGCAGTTGAAATACTGCTTCCTATATCATTTTCTGGCCGTGCGGCAAAGCCGCACAAGAAAATGATGCAACTCAAAAGGGAACGCCATTTTGGCGTTCCCTTTTGAATACATCACGGGGTCAGGCGGTTCGGGCCGCGGAACAGGAACATAACTTCCTTGATCGGGATACCCAGCAGCAGCATGGTGAAGCGGTCGATGCCCAGACCGAAGCCGCCGTGGGGCGGGCAGCCGTAGCGGAAGAACTCCAGGTAGAACTTCACGTCCTCGCCCAGGCCCTTCTCATCCGCCTGCGCCTTGAGCTGCTCATAGCGATGCTCGCGCTGCGCGCCGGTGGTGATTTCAGTGCCGCGCCAGATCAGGTCATAGCCCAGAGGCATGCCATTCTCATCGCGCATGTGATAGAACGCGCGCTTTTCGGGGCCGTAATCGGTAACGAAGAGGAACTCATGACCGAATTTGTCCATGCTCAGCTTGGCGCACAGATGCTCGGCTTCGGTGGTCAGATCGTTCTTTTCGCTCTCATCCACCGTGTAGCCGTAGCGCTCTTCCAGCTCCTTGTACACATCCTGCAGCTTCATCTCAGGGAAGGGCAGGGTAGGCACGACCACTTCCTGGCCAAACAGCTCCTTGATCTGCTCGCCGTACTTTTCCTTGACGGATTCCAGCGCGGCCTTGAGCAGCTCGGCCTCGATGTTCATCACATCGCGGAAGGAGGTGATGTAGCTCATTTCCAGGTCAAAGCCCGTGAACTCGGTGGTATGCTTGTTGGTGAAGCTCTTCTCCGCGCGGAAGACAGGACCCACCTCGAAAATGCGGTCAAAGCCAGAGGCCATGGCCATCTGCTTATAGAACTGAGGGCTCTGCGCCAGATAGGCTTTGGTGTCGAAGTACTTGACTTCAAATACATCGGAGCCGGACTCAGAGGCCGTGCCGATGAGCTTGGGGGTGTGGATTTCAAGGAAGCCGCGCTCGCGCAGGTAATTGCGCATCGCGCCCACCATTTCTGTCTGCGCCTTGAAGATCAGCGTGTTGCGGTCGGAGCGCAGATCCACCCAGCGGTAGTCCATGCGGCTGTCGATGGCGGCGTCCTTGCTGATGGGCAGCGCTTCGGCGATGGATTCGATATGCATGGCGTCGGGCAGCATTTCCTTGCCGCCGAGCTTTACGTAGCTGTTCTCCACCACTTCACCCTCAACGGTGATGACGGATTCAACCGTCAGCTGATCCACAAGCGCGGCAATCTCGGGGTACTTTTCCTTTTCGACCGTCAGCTGGATGCGGCCGGAATAATCACGCAGCACCAGGAAGGCCATGGTGCGCTTGTTGCGGATATTCTCAACGAATCCCTGCAGCTTGTTGCGCTCGCCAAGCTTTACGTTGGCAATCAGGCTTCTTTCCATTTGTTTTTCATCCTTTCGGTATGGTTAATCACATTCCTCGGCGGCCAAAAAAGAAAATCCCATGCTTTTTGCATGGGACGAAATCTCTTTCGCGGTGCCACCCAGCTTGCGTCATACAACGCCGCTTTACTTCCTTAACGCGGAATCACGCCCGCTCTCACGGGTAGCTCCGGGGTGTCCGTCCTGCTTTCGGGCGGGAAACTTTCAGCCGATGATTTCCCTCTCTTGATCCGCGAAGACCGCAGGCGCCTTCCCTTCATCGCTACCGATAATTATATAATGAACAGCGCGCGTTGTCAAGAAAGAGTGGATTTTTCCCCGTCAGCGTAGTATAATATGCTGTCCGAATTTCATTACAGACAGAAGGTGTTATTATTGTCCATCAATCTGATTCAGGCAAGCGATCTGACCTACCGGGAAATGTTCATCCGCATCGGCGTGGCCATCCTCATCGGCTGCGTGGTGGGCGTGGAGCGCGAGTATAAAAACCGCCCCGCCGGCCTTCGCACGCACGTGCTGGTATGCCTTGGCGCATGCATGATCGCCGTGATCGAAAGCCTTTTCACCCTCAATCTCGATTCCGCCGGCGACAATGTATCCTACAATTTCGGCCGCCTGTGTGCGCAGGTGATCAGCGGCATCGGCTTCCTCGGCGCGGGCACGATCTTCACCTCGCACAAAAAGATCGCCGGCCTCACCACCGCCGCCTCCTTGTGGAACACCGCCTGCCTTGGCATCGCCACAGGCTACGGCTATTACTGGCTGAGCATCTTCGGCTGCGTGGTTGTTTTGCTGGTGCTGCTTCTTTTGCAGAAGGTCATCCGCGTCAACGCCGTCAAGCGCGTGGAAATCCGCTTCATCAAGCGCACCGAAACACTGCCGCTGATCAACGAATACTTTGAAGAAAAGGGCATCAAGGTGCTGGATCTGGACTTCCACTTTGAAAATGTCACCAGCACCACCCGCGGCGAAGTGAACACCTACACCAACATTTACACCCTCAACCTCCCCCGCAAGGTGAGCTACGCCGATGTGATCAACCACCTTTCCTCCTTCCTCACCGTCCTGTCGGTGAGAACGACGACCACCTAAAAAGCAACTGCCCGGCATGCAAAACATGCCGGGCGTTTTTTTATGTGTCAGTTCTGCAACGCGACGTTCTCCGGTGTGTTCGCAAGATCGGTAATCAAATGCGTTTCCGTCACGCTGCCCGTATACGCATCCATAACAATACGGTAGCGGTAAAAAAGCTTCATATCAAGAGCAGCCGCCGCATCGCGCTGTTCTCCAACCCGCAGCGTAACCTTCCACTGCGGATGCTCCGGATCGGTGATTTCATAAAACAGGCTAACGCTGTCAACCGTAGCCGCCTGTTCTTCAGACAAACCAAAGGCGTTCGTCAGTTGTTCCTTGGCCAGTCCAATCGCTTTATCCTGAGAAATTGCCTTTTCATCCGGCAAGCCATAGAAGTGAGTTGCCCAGAAGATACGCGTATAGTCAGCATAACCGGGATTCTCGGCCATATTCTCCAGAATCACAGGACGCAGCATATCCGTTACAGCAGCTTTATCTTCCAAGGGCCAGTACTCAAAATTGTAAACTCCCTCCGGAAAATGCTCATTGGCATACTGCTGGAACAAGGCAATCGCTTCCATATCATTTTCATTGGCAAATCGGATATCCTGCTGCACCTGCTCCTTCGGCGACAGCACTCCTTCCTCCATCGTACTGTCCATGATCTTTCCGTCCTGCGTCACAGAACAGGAATAGTATTTCAGTCCTTCGCCCCAGAAATTGATATTGTAATGCAGGTTCTCCCGCTCCCAGTCGGAAGCATGCGTTTCAAAGGCGATATCCACCTGATGCCCGTCCAGCGCATCGGGCATCAGTTCATACGCCTCGATGACCGCTGCTTTTGCGATCTCCACGGCGGCCTCGGGCTGCACATCGTTTTCCCCGGGCAGCGCGCAGATAAAATCGTCATTGTCCTTTGTCAAAAGGCCAATCTCAATCTGCATGTCGGTATACCACGCCTTCTGCTCAAGCGTCCACGTGCTGATATCGCCCAGCTCCTTTTCCAGAATGCCCCACAATCCGATCACATCCGAGCGCCCGTCGATGCCGTAGCGATCAATCATGTAGGCGTCAACATCCGCCTCTGCTTTCATTGCAGCAGCTTCGCCAGCGGAAATCAGGCCGTGCTTTTCAAGGATTTCCACCATTTTCTGCTTTTCTTCCCAGCCCCAGTCATCGTAGTAGCCGCTGGCAAACTGCAGTTGCGCAACGTCCTCAAAGTATTCCCGCGACAAAGTATACGCCAGCGCCACGGCAGAAAGCAGCAGCATCAGGGCAAACACCAGAGCAACCGAAATCTTTTTCTTCACAATTCTCTCTCCTTTAATCTCACACATAATGTCATGATGGAGAGAAGGACGGCTGTCAAGGAAAGCCAATTCGGCGTCAATTTCGCGCCTGATGATATTTTCTTTACGCTTCATCAATGTTTTCCCCTTTCAGCGCATTTTTGAGCAGCCTGTATGCCTTTTCAAGCCTTCGCTGCACGGTGGTATTGGATACCCGCAGCGTCTGCGCAATCTCGGTTTTGTTAAATCCCTCGTAGTAATGCAGCAGCACCGCCTCGCGGTATATGCGCGGCAGATTCATGATATCCGCCACCAACACAGAGCGAATCTCGTGGTTCCCCTCCTCCAGCGGTATCTGATATTTATCCAGCTCCGCCGCATTTCTGAGCATCCGGAACCACGCGCTGCGGCACATATCCCTGCACACATTGACGGCGATGCGCACCAGCCATGCTTTGGCGCTCCCGTCGCCGCGAAAGGCAACCATATTTTTATAGGCTTTCAAAAACGTCTCCTGTACCGCGTCCTCGGCGAGCGCTACATCCTTCATATATACGAAGCACAGACGAAGCAAATCCTTCTCATACATTCTGATCCAACTGCTTATCATCTCTTCCCTGTTGTCCGGGCCCTTGACAACATCCATTGCTTCAACCTCCTTTCGTATATATAGACGCAATTCGGCCGCAGGTTTTAACGCTGTGGGATCATTTTTTCCTCTCAAATATTAAGACGCCGTATCCAGCCGAAAAATTGCATTTCCTGCCGGTAAATTTCATCTGTTAATGATGACTAACTTGACAATATGTGTTAAAATATGTAATTGTATAAATATATGTCCGTTTAAGAAGGAGTTGGTTATTTCATGGACCCTGCCAGTTGTCTACTGTTCCTGTTCTTCCTGTTCTGCTCGGCGTACTGCGCATGCTCGGAGACGGCCTATACCGCCGTCAGCCGCGTAAGACTGCGTACCCTGGCTGAAAAAGGCAATGTGCGCGCCAAGCGTGCACTGTGGATCTGCGACCGGTACGATAAAACGCTGTCCACCATTCTCATCGGCAACAACGTATTCCACGCCAGCTGCGCGTCGCTGTCGGCTCTGCTTGTCATCCGCGCGTTCTCCAGCGAATATGTGGTGTACGGCACGCTCTTGACCACGGTCATCGTTTATCTCTTCGCCGAAATGATTCCCAAATCTTTCGGCAAAGCCAGGAGCGAAGAGCTGGCGCTGATCCTCTCGGGCAGTATGATGTTCTTTGTGCGCATCCTCACCCCCATCTCCGCCATTTTCACCGGCATCGGCAATGCGATCTCCCGCCTGTTCGGCACGCCGGAGGATTCCGACGCCATGACGGAGGAAGATTTGCAGACGATCCTTGAAACCATCGAGGGCGAAGGCGTACTGGAACCCGAAAAGCAGGCGCTGATGAACAGCGCCATGGAATTCGGTCACAAGACAGCTAAGGACGTGATGATTCCCATCTCGCAGGTGGTATCCATCTCCTCCTCCATGTCAAACGATCAGCTGGCAGCCTATATCCGTACGCTGCCACACTCCCGTTTGCCCGTATACGAAGGCAATAAGAACAACATTGTGGGCATCCTGCCCGTCAATGAGTTCCTCCGCAACTATGTCACCGGCAAGCCCGTGATGCTGCGCAAGCTCCTGCTCAAGCCCTATATTTTCGATCAGAATGTCGAAACAAGCGAGCTTTTGCAGCGCATGCGCCTCAACAAACTGCAGATGGTCTTTATCTGCGATGATCACCGCAATAAGCTGGGCATCATCACGATGGAAGACCTCCTGGAAG
>JAZQXQ010000336.1:0-2465 GCA_045632965.1 Clostridia bacterium | reverse complement strand
CCGCTTGGCCTCCGACTTAAAATGCTTTCGTCCTCAATCTTTTCATCAGCACGAAGCACAATGATATCCGGAACGATCCCCATCCCCTGAAGCTCCTTGACGGAGTGCTGCGTGGGTTTGGATTTGTGTTCGCCAGACGCTTTCAAATAAGGAACCAGCGTAACATGAACATAAAGCGAGTTATCTTTTCCCACTTCACGCCCCACCTGACGAATGGCATCAATAAAGGGCTGGCTTTCCATATCGCCAATCGTTCCGCCAATTTCGGTAATCACCACATCCGCATCTGTCTTGTCGCCGACAGAATAAATGAAGCGCTTGATCTCATCCGTAATGTGCGGAATGGTCTGTACGGTATTGCCAAGATACCCGCCCTGACGCTCCCGGGAGATAACGTTTGCATATACTTTACCGGTGGTGAGATTGGAAAACTTGTTCAAATCCTCATCAATGAATCGCTCATAATGCCCCAAATCCAGATCCGTTTCCGCGCCGTCCTCGGTTACATATACCTCGCCATGCTGATACGGGCTCATGGTGCCAGGGTCTACATTGATATACGGATCAAGCTTCTGCGCTGCCACCTTCAGGCCGCGTGCCTTGAGCAAGCGTCCAAGAGAAGCGGCGGTAATCCCTTTGCCAAGCCCTGAAACGACGCCGCCTGTTACAAAGATATACTTTTTCATATTCAGCACCTCATCCCAACAGATTACGCTTGTTCCAGTCTGCGTTTGTATTCGGTGGGAATCACCATGTGGAAGCACCGCAAAGCGGCATCAAAATGTCTGAGAATGCTCTTAGCCTTTGGCGACTGCGTCTTCAGCACATGCTTTTCAAGAATCCGGCGAAGCTCATCTGCATAGCAGCCGCAGACGGCTTCCACCTCCACCATGCCATGGTTGATGTACTGGTCAGCCATTCCCTGTTCATCCAGCACATAGGCGATGCCGCCAGACATGCCGGCTGCAAAGTTATCGCCAATCGAGCCAAGAACGACTACTCTGCCGCCAGTCATATACTCGCAGCCATGGTCGCCGACTCCCTCCACAACAGCGGTTGCGCCAGAATTGCGCACACAGAATCGTTCGCCCGCCATGCCGGCAATGTATGCTTCGCCGCTGGTTGCGCCATAGAGCGCTACGTTGCCGATGAGCGAATCCGTCTCGTGCCAGACCGCATTTTCAGGCGGAGCAACAGCCAGAATGCCGCCGGAAAGTCCCTTGCCCAGATAATCGTTGCATTCGCCGTGAAGGATGATCTGCTCTCCCCGAGGAAGAAAAGCGCCGAACGACTGACCTGCACAGCCGGAAGCATGAACACTTCTGCAGCCTGTAAGGGTTGTCCCAAAGGCACGGTGCGTTGTCAGAACTTCCGCATTGTCACCAGTCAATTGTTTGTCTGGACGCTCTTCAAGTGCAAAATGGAAGGACGCATCTGCGCGGCAACAGACGTTTATGCCACGGCCAATCAGGCTGGAAAGCTCCAGTTTTGTTCCTGGCTTAACCTTCAGCAGATCCGCACGGCCAACCAGTTCATTGACCGTACGGGCGCCGAGCTTCGCCATGATGACGCGCAGCTGTCCGGCCGTAAAACGCATGAAGCGCTCAATGTATTCCGGCTTGCCTGTAAAGCGCTTGCGAAGTTCCGGATTTTGCGTAGCAATGCCAAAGGGACAGGTGCCCAAATGACACACACGCATCATTCTGCAGCCCATGGTGATCAAAGGAGCCGTAGCAAAGCCGAATTCTTCAGCACCCAGCAAAAGCGCAAACGCCACGTCGCGTCCGCTCATGAGCTTGCCATCTGCTTCGAGCCTTACGCATTGGCGCAGACCGTTTTTGCAAAGCACCTGATGTGCTTCCGCCAGACCGATCTCCCATGGCAGGCCCGCATGATGCACACTGCTCAAAGGAGCTGCCCCCGTGCCGCCTTCTCCGCCGGAGATCAGGATGCCGTGAGCGCCAGCCTTGGCCACGCCGCTTGCAATGATGCCAACGCCCGTGGACGAAACCAGCTTCACAGTCACATCTGCCTTTTCGTTCGCACATTGAAGATCATAAATCAGCTGCGCCAGATCCTCGATCGAATAAATGTCATGATGCGGCGGTGGAGAAATCAGCGAGATGCCCTCTGTGGAACAGCGGGTTCGCGCCACATCTCCGGTTACCTTCTTTCCCGGCAAATGGCCGCCTTCACCTGGCTTTGCGCCCTGGGCCATTTTGATCTGAATCTCTTTTGCAGATTGCAGATACTCGCGCGTCACGCCAAACCTGGCGCTGGCCACCTGCTTGACGACGGAGTTAAGCTCCGTACCGAACCTTTCCGGCCATTCGCCGCCCTCACCGCTGTTGCTCCTGCCGCCCAGGCGATTCATGGCGATCGCCATGCATTCATGGGCTTCCCTCGAGATGGAGCCATAGGACATCGCGCCTGTTTTGAAGCGACGGACGATCTGTTCAACCGGC
>JAZQXQ010000335.1:0-7830 GCA_045632965.1 Clostridia bacterium | reverse complement strand
AGGGGAAGGTGGCGAGCATGGCGAGCCGGATGAGGTGTAGCCGCCGCAGCGGCGTTCCCTCACAAAGAAAAACGCCTCAAAGAAATCTCTTTGAGACGGACAAATCATCCGCGGTACCACTCAAATTGCGCTTTCGCGCCCCTCAGGACTCCATCAAGCCCTTGGCCGTTGACGCAGGCTCACGGGAGGCTCTACTCACTTGCGCTTTCTGCCCTCCTGCTCGGAAGCGACGGCTCTGAAAAACCCTGCGCACAGCCTTTCACCTGCCGGCTGCTCTCTGAAGCGATTGTTTTTCGCCCTCTTCGTCATCGCATCTATGCAATTGCCTACATCATACAAAAATATCCCTTTTCTGTCAAGAGGAATGCAAAAGAGATACAGCCTTATCCGTGCAATAATTCTTGCAAGAATCGCTTCATTATAGTATAATGAAATCACCAAATAAGACTGGAGGAAATATGCTATGAAAATGATCGTTGCTATTGTTCAGGACGAGGATTCCTCCCGCCTGATTTCGGCCCTGATGAACGACGGTTTCGGCGTGACCAAGCTGGCCACCACCGGCGGCTTCCTGCGCGCGGGCAACACCACGCTGCTCATCGGTGTGGATGACGACCGTTTTGATGCCTGCCTTGCCATCATCGAAAAGCTGTGCAAGAGCCGCCGTCAGATCGCCACCTCCCATATCGCTGCGGGCGGCGCTGCCAATATGTACGGCCAGATGCCCATCGAAGTGACCGTGGGCGGCGCGACGGTGTTCGTTCTCAACGTCGAACAGTTCGCGAAGTTCTGATTAGGATAACGCCCTCTGCGGAGGGCTACACCTCATCACCGCCTTCGGCGGAGCTTCCCCTCGAGGGGAAGGTGGCGAGCATGGCGAGCCGGATGAGGTGTAGCCGCCGCAGCGGCGTTCCCCCTTTCTGAAAGGATCTCTTCCCGTTGATCACCCTTGATTCCTTCAGCGCGCTCGGAGAGCCTCAGCGCGCGCTCATCGATGATGTGCGCGCAAATCGCATTCCGCATGCCGCGCTGATCACAGGCATTGCCGGCACGGGCAAGCGTACGCTTGCCCGTTTGCTGGCGTGCGCGCTTTTATGCACGTCGGAGGGCAAAAAGCCCTGCATGCAGTGCAAGGGCTGCCGCCGCGCACAGGCAATGACGCACCCGGATCTTTTGCTCCCCTCCACCAAGGAAAAGGAGCGCACGATCAAGGTGGACGACCTGCGCGAGATCATCCGCGCGCTAAGCTATCACGCAAGCGAGGGCACGCGGCGCGTGGTGCTGATCGAAAACGCCCAGCGCATGACGCCGCAATCGCAAAACGCCCTGCTTAAATCCTTGGAAGAGCCCGACGGCGAAACCACCTTCCTGCTCACCGCCTCCGGCGAAACGGGGCTGCTGCCCACCGTGCGCTCGCGCTGCCGCGTGGTGCGCGTGCAACCGTGGAGCGAAAATCAGATCGTCTCCGCCCTGCGCAGCCGCGGCATCGAAGAAGGCCGCGCCCGGGAACTCAGCAAGCTGTGCGGCGGCAGCCTTGGCACCGCCATCGACATGGACGGCGACGAAAATTATTTTGCCCTGCGCGAGCTTTGCGGGCGCGCCTTTTTCTCCCTGCGCTCGATGCAGGATGTGCCCGCCGCCTCCGCGCTGCTCAAAGATAAAAAAGACAGCGCGGACGAAATTCTCTCCCTGACGGAGCTCAAAGTCCGCGAATATCTTCTGTATGCCATGCAGGCGGGCGAAAAGCCCGATCCCATGGTGGGCAGCCGCTGCGCCGATGCGTGGGAAAGCGCATCCCCGCGCAGAATAGAAAATATCATGAGCGCGCTCATCGAGGCGCACAAATACCGTGCAAGCAATGTATCCTGGCAAGCGATTGCCGAGAGACTACTTTATATCATATCGGAGGAAATTATCTCATGACCACCATTGTAGGCGTGCGTTTCCGCAACGCAGGCAAACTGTATTATTTTGACCCCGGCAAGCTGTGGCCCACGGCGGGCGACGCGGTGATTGTCGAAACCGCCCGCGGCATCGAATATGCCGAAGTTGTCACGGGCGTGCGCGAGGTGGAGGATAACGAAATCGTCTCCCCGCTCAAGCCCGTCATCCGCATCGCCACGGCCGAGGACGCCCAGCGCCACCGCGATAACGTGCGCAAGGAAAAAGAAGCCTACGGCATCTGCCAGCAGAAGATTTTTGACCATAACCTCGAAATGAAGCTGGTGAGCGTGGAATACACCTTTGACGGCAGCAAGATCCTTTTCTATTTCACCGCCAACGGCCGCGTGGACTTTAGAGCTTTGGTTAAGGATCTGGCGTCTGTTTTCAAGACCCGCATCGAGCTCAAGCAGATCGGCGTCCGCGACGAAGCCAAGATGATGGGCGGCCTGGGCCTTTGCGGCCGTCCTGTGTGCTGCGCGCAGTTCATGGGCGATTTCCAGCCCGTGTCCATCAAAATGGCCAAGGAGCAGAATCTCTCTCTCAACCCCACCAAGATTTCCGGCGTGTGCGGCCGCCTCATGTGCTGCCTTAAATACGAGCAGGATCACTACGAAGCTACCCGCAAGCGCATGCCGCGCGTGGGCCGCGAGGTAATCACCCCCGACGGCAACGGCACCGTGCAGGAGATCAACGTGCTGCGCGAGACCGTGCGCGTGCGCGTGCCCAAGGGCGACAGCAGCGAGACCAAGGATTATCCGCTGGAAGAAGTGAAGCGCATCGGCGGCCGCGACCGTCAGAGCGCCAACACCCCCGCCGAGGTGGAGGACGTGCCCGAGCACGACGAGGAATTTATCGAAACGAACACCGACGAAAAGCACATTCAGGACGAGAACGCTTCGCTGGATGATTGAGCGGACGGATAAGAGATAACGCCGGTCGCAGCCGGCGTTCCCCCGCTCAAACTAAAATCTCTTCCCTTTTCCCTATTCCCTTTTACTTTTTCTTTCCCCGCAAAGGAGGCCGCTATGTCTCACGAATCCCAACGCCTGTGGGCGCAGCAAATGCTTGAAAAACTGAAAAGCAAAATGCCCCACGGCGTACAAAAAGCACAGGAAATCGAGGGCATTCCCTACACCGCGCAAAACGGGCAGTGGGTCGCCAAGAGCAACATCGGCTGGTGGACAAACGGCTTCTGGCCTGCCTCCATGATGCAGATGTACGATATGACGGGCGACGATCAGTACCTCGCCGAAGCCCGCCGTACGGAGGATATGCTGGACGAAGCGCTCCGCGATTATTACTGCCTGCACCACGATGTAGGCTTCATGTGGCGCATTTCCTCGGGCTTTGATTACCAGCTGACGGGCGATGAGAAAAATCTCAAGCGCACGCTGCTGGCCGCGTCCATGCTCGCCTCGCGCTTTAATCCCAACGGCTTCATCCGCGCCTGGAACGGCGAGGGCAAAGAGGGCTGGGCGATCATCGACTGCATGATGAACCTGTGCATTTTGTATTTCGCCAGCGAATATTTCCATGATCCGCGTTTTGCGCTGATTGCGCAAAAGCACGCCGATACCGTGCAGCGCATCTTCATCCGCGAAAACGGCACCAGCGAGCACATCGTCTGCTTTGATCCCGTGACGGGCGAGGTGGTCGATAAGCTCGGCGGCCAGGGCTGGAAAGCGGGCTCTGTCTGGAGCCGCGGCCAGGCCTGGGCGATTTACGGCTTTATGATCAGCCACCGCCATACCGGCCGGGAGGATTATCTCAAAACCGCCTGTAAGGTGGCCGACGCCTTCATCGATCTGGTGAAGGAGGATTGGCTCCCCGCGTGCGATCTTGTCGCGCCCAAGGAGCCCGATATCCGTGACGACTGCGCCGCCGGTATCGCCGCCTGCGGCATGCTGGAAATCGCCGACGCGCTGGGCGATAAGGGCGAAAAATACCGCGAGGCCGCCTTTAAGCTGCTGACCGAAGTGGAAAAGCACCACGCCGACTGGTCGCTTGCCTCCCCCGCCATTTTCACGCACTGCACCGAGTCCTATACCAAGGGCCACAACATGCCCATGAATTACGGCGATTATTACTTCATCGAGGCCGTCAACCGCCTGCTGGGCGATTACAAACTTTACTGGTAAAAGAGGGATACCATGAGCAACTCCAGAAAAGACGAGATCATCAAGCTGCAAAACGAGATCATCCAGTCCATGGCCAAGCGCAATCTGCGCTCGGTAGTTGACGATTTCTGGGGCGCTGCTCCCGCGCCCGAAAAGGAAGAGCCCAAGGCTTGCGCCCCCGCCGAAGAAGAAAAAAAGGAAGAAGCGGCGCAGAAAGAGAATCCCCGCGAAAACATCGAGGACCTCAAGAAAGAGCTTGAAGGCTACATCGGCCTGACCACCGTCAAGGAAGAAGTGGATCAGCTGATCAACTGGATCCGCGTGGAGCAGATGCGCAAGGAGCATAACCTCCCCACCAGCGATCTGACGCTTCACATGGTCTTTTCCGGCAACCCCGGCACGGGCAAAACGATGATTGCAAGGCTCATGGCGCGCATTTTCCACTCGCTGGGCATCCTCAGCAAGGGCCAGCTGGTGGAAGTCGACCGCGGCGATCTTGTCGCCGGCTACGTTGGCCAGACCGCCATCAAAACCAAGGAAGTCATCGAAAAGGCCAAGGGCGGCGTGCTGTTTATCGACGAAGCCTACGCCCTGACCAACCGCGGCGAAAACGACTACGGCGGAGAGGCCGTCGATACCCTGCTCAAAGCGATGGAGGATCACCGCGACGATCTGATCGTCATCGTGGCAGGCTATATCGAGCCGATGGAAAAATTCCTACATTCCAATCCCGGCCTTGAATCGCGCTTCAACCGCTTTATCGATTTCCCGGATTACACGCTGGAAGAGATGATGGCAATCTTCGACATGCGCTGCGAGGGCGCGGGCTACACGCTGGATCCCGCCGCGCGCGAGGCGCTTGCCGAGATCATCGACTGCGAAAGCAAGGCCGACGTCAAGGGCTTTGGCAATGCCCGCGGCGTACGCAATCTCTTTGAATCTGCCATCGCCCGTCAGGCCGACCGTCTGGGCGAATACGAGGGCGAAATTACCCGTGACATGCTGATGCTGCTCATCGAAGAGGACATCAACGGCGTGAAGACGGAAGCGCCCACAGAAGAAAACAACGAAACTACATAAGCAGCATATCGCTTGGAGAAGCGCCGGGATACACCACCCCGGCGCTTTTTCCTACGGCAAGCTCCACGCGCCGCACCGTGCCCTCCAGCGGAACGGCGATCAAAGCAAAATCCCCGTATGCGCGGATGCTTTGCGCCAGCCCGCCTTTGTATCGCTGCAGCACGCGGCCGTCCGCCTTGATGCGCAGCGTTTCACCGAGAATCCCGCACAAAAGCGACTGATCGCGCAGCGTACACAGCGCGCCCGGCAGACCCCTGGCGGAGAATACCTCGCTCACAACGCCGCGCGCGGACACGCGCACAAGATGCGCCGTGATATCATTTTCCTCCGCCGCGCACAGGGCAAACAGCCCGCTGCCCGCAAACGTGACGGCATACGCCATGCCGGGCAGCGAAATGCTTTTGAGCAATCGCAGATCCTGCGCCGAAAACAAAAGCACCTGTCCCGCCGCGCCGCCCGCCACCGCCAGCATGCGTCCGCAGGGGCTGATTTTCATATCCCGCGGATAGCACCCGCTGTGCGCGCACAGCCGCAGCCTTCCCGTCATGGGGCACAATACGCTCATGCTGTCGGCCTCGCTTGAAAGGCAATACAGCGCGCCCGGCAGGGCGCACAGCCTGCACACGCCCGGCGGCAGCGGATAGCGCGCAATCTCCCGTGCATCGCAGGCATACACCCTTGCGCCCTCGCGCGCCGCGCAGATCACACTGTCGCCGCAGATGGTCAGGCACAGCGGCTGCGGACAAAGTTTTTTCACACCCCCGCTTTGGTATATGAGCCCGCGCTCCTCATCGGCAATCCACAGCGCCATGCGCGCACCCCCCTGGTTTTCAAGGTATGCGCGGATAAAGAAGAGCGTTCAAGAGAAGCGCACCTAAGCAAAACAACATAAAAAGACCGCCCTTTGCAGGACGGTCTTTTTATTGCAGGCATCAGCCCAGGGGACGAATGAGAGTGATCTCAAAGAACATCGCACCCGCGCGGGCGTTGGCGGACAGAGCGTCGATCACAGCCTGATCTTCAATCGCATCGAACCAGATGCGGGCGCCGGAAGTGGTCAGGGGAGCGCCTTCCGCAGGATTGGCAGCATAAACGGCCACGCCAACAGGGTTAGTGGTCAGGTTCGCCTTGGACTGGTTCTCGGCCAGACCCAGCTGCAGGTAGTACTTATCCTCATGCTTGACCATGGAGAACACAAAGTATGCCACGTTGGGGGTGCCGTCGGGATTGACGGTGGAGACCAGATAGGTGCCGGTGAAGGAGTTGATGGCGTTCATCAGGTCATCGCCGGTCAGGGCGCCAGAGGCGTAGTAATCGGCTACGGAGGCGCTGGTCACAGCGTCGGTCGTTTCGGCAACGGCAACGCAGCTCATCATCAGCAGAGCCAGCAGCAGGGCAGCAATGCGCTTAATCATGGGTATCAGTTCCTTTCTTTTTTTACGATACGCAGGTATCGTTTGGTGTCATCATAGCGCAGGCGCTGTGCAAAGTCAATATCCTTATACCTTTTTCCGTTTATCTTTCCAGTATTTCCCGTAGGCAACGGCCTCGGCCAGCAGGCCCAGCGGGATGGCAGCGAAGAAATCCACCGCGGAATGTTGCTTGATGAACATCGTCGACAGGCAGATCATGATCACGGCAAAGACCACAAACGCTTTCCATGCCGGGTGCGCCGTTTTATCCTTCAGCCAGGTGGACATAATGCCAAAGGAATACGCGCAGTGCAGCGAGGGGCACACGCCCGTGTTGGTGTCAAAGACGTACATAAAGCCGATGACGCGCGTGAAAATATTGTCATTGGCAAAGCTTTCGGGGCGCAGATCCTGCCGCGTGGGATAAAGGATATACACCGACATGGCGACAAACTGCGTCACCATGATATAAACAGACAGCCCGCGGAACTTGGGGATGTCATACAGCGCAAAGTACACAAGCGACACTACAATCAGCAGATACCAGAAGGTGTAGGGAATGACAAAATACTCATTGAAGGGGATCACGTCATCCAGCCACATGTGCACCACATGGCAATTTTCTGTGGGGATGAGGTTTTCTGTGAGAAAATACAGAGCAAAATAGATCGCCCAGCCCAGCAGCAGCTTCAGGTGGGAAAAACGCGGCTCATGGATGCGGGAGAGACGAAACTCGCGGTAATCAACAACAGGTTTTCTCATAATCCTGCCTTTCAGATATTGGTGGGATACTCTTTCTTGGCGATGTTCATATAGGGAATGACCGTGTGGCGCGGAAGGCTCGTCGCCATGCCGGTGATGCTTTGGGTCAGCTCCTCGCAGATGCGGCTGCGCTCGTCCTCATGCGCATTTTCTTCATTATAATACACAGGTGCGCCGATGACGATTTTTTTCAACTTGGGAGCGATATACATGGGCACAAAGGCTGCGCGCCGGCCCGTGCGCCTGTAATACATCTTCGCCGTATCCACAAAGCCCTCCTGGAAGCGGCAGAGGATGTTATTGTTCTTTTCCGCCTTTTCCGGAAAAATGATGATGTGATTATTTTCCTCCATGCGGCGGATGGTCTCGCGGAAGGTGGTCATCACCCGGTGATCGTGATACACGCCGATCGTGCGGGCATTACAGTGGACATACACCAGCAGCGGCGCAACGACATAGGAAAGCAGCTTATACAGCCACTGCATGCGCTCGGGCTTCTGTTTCCAGAAATCCTT
>JAZQXQ010000334.1:0-4539 GCA_045632965.1 Clostridia bacterium | reverse complement strand
CGGCTGGTACCGGGGCGCATACAAAAAACACACCCGCTGGTGGGAGGATTCTTAAGGAACCATTTATCCAACAACAAACAAACGGGCATCCGACATTCGGATGCCCGTTTGCTTATGTGGTCCCCAAACACAATGCACCGGAATGGTGCGTATAATTGCGCCCTCCTAAGAGGGAGAAAATCTGCTTTGGTTTGCTCAACAAATTGGAATTTATTTGCTACCCTTTTTGAACTTAATATAACGGCAAATCCAAATAATTGCAACAACTGTCCATCCTATGGCACAAAATCCACGCAAAACAAATGACATAGAATTTGTGTCTCTGAACGCAATGGCAACAAACAAATTAATATCCCAACCAATAGCACAAATGCAATTCAATATTACAACCGTCAGACTGACATTCTTTTTTTCTTCCATGTTAACTCCTCCAAATCATTCCTCCGCCAAATTCAAGTTTGTCGCTTTCATTCTATCACGCAGAACAAGAAACAGCAAGCCTTGGCAGGCTTGCTGTTTCGGTATTTCTTTGGTGCAAAGTGAAGGATAACTCCTTCCTTTCCACCACTCTCACTGAGGGTGTGTTTTTACTTTCAGCCAAAGAGCTTTCCGGCCGTTTCCTCCAGCGCCCGTCTCTCTTTGGCATCATCATACGCGCTTTGCCTGCCGTCAATTGCCCGGTGCACATTCACCTTGAACAGGCCGTCGCGGTTGCAGTAATAAAGAATTTGCCTGACTGCGCGCATTTTCACCCGTGCTTCGGCATTGCCCTCCGGATAAAGCTTCACCAGCTGAATATTATCCGGCGCAAGCGCCGCAATGAAGGAAATATAATGCTGCTTGGTCATTTCATGATCGATGCGCACAAAGTATTCATCCTCCACGCCCTCGATAAACACCATGTGGTTTTCATCGCTTTCCTCCGCCTGCGCAGGCGACAGCATCACGCCGTGGCAGTTGATCGCCGCTTCACCCATGCAATGAATCACATTGCCGCACACGGGGCACACATAAAACCCGGAGCGCAGCATATTGGCCGATATATTCACATTGTTTACCGCCCTGCCGGCCAATAGCTCTGCCACGGAAATGCCAAACACTTTGGCTATTGGCTCCAGCAGCGTCACATCGGGATAGCCCTTGGCATTCTCCCATTTGGACACTGTCTTATCCGACACGAATAATTTTTCCGCCAGTTCGGCCTGCGTCAGATGGTTCTTTTCTCTCAGCTCCCTGATCATCGCGCCCGTCACATACTGATTCATTCGTTCATTCCTCCTTGTGCAGCTATCATAAACGAAAAATCATCCTTTGACCACCTACGCAAAGTAGAGACGCCGTTTCACTCCGCTCCGTCCATCTCATTTTCGATATACCGGATCAGCCCGGCAATCGCGCCTTCTTCGTGATTGCACACCGTCACGATCCCCGGAATGCTGCGCAAACTGTCAATGCCGTTTTCCGGCATCGCACACCGGTCGGCCGCCTTCAGCATCGAAAGATCATTTTCGTAATCGCCGATCGCCCAGATCACGGCATCCTCCCGGCCCATCAGTTTTTTCAGCCGCCCGAGCATTTCGCCCTTCGTGCCCTTCACCGACGTCATTTCAAAGATCGTCCGCTCGCCGAACACGCAGGCGCAGCCGCCCTTCAGGTGCGGCGCCACCGCCTGCTTTACCTTTTCCAGCTCTTCGGGCTCGCCCGTCCATATCACATGATGCCAGCCGCTGCGCGGAATCTCCTCGTAGGGCATTTGCACAACAAAATCGGGATACCCCTGCATCAGCCTGAGCAATACAGGATAAGCCTTGTCCGTCAGCTGCCTTCCGCCGCAGGTAATCCTAAGCGACAATTCGGGACACGCTGCCCGCGCCGCATCCACGATATCAAAGATCTCCGGCTCGGGCAAAAATTCCCCGTCCACGATCTTTTCCTGCTGAAAATCGTAAATATACGCGCCGCTGCCGGCAATCACGGGGCAATTGCACAGTTCCTTCACCATCGGCACACGCTGGGAGATCATAAAAGCGTCGCGCCCGGTCGCAAGGGTAAATCTGCCGCCCTCGCTTTGAAAATACTCAATCGCCTTCAAATTTTGCGGAATCAGCTGCCTCTCCGCTCCCAGAAAGGTCCCGTCGATATCGGAAACAATAATAATGCCGTCAAATTTTCCCATCTATTGTCGCTCCTTCGCTGCAATTGCGCTGTGTTTATATATTATATCATAACAATTCAAGAAAAAGTGAAAAGAACAAAAATAACCCGCTCTTTTCGGGCGGGCTATTTTTCAGCAGCCATGCGTTTCTTTATTTTCCGCAGGCCTCAAGCATCAGTCGGTGCCGTCTGCGCTCACATGCATAAGTATAGGGATTCTCTTTTTCCCCGCGCACCATCATGGCAAAGCTCAGCATCATCTCGTCATAGCGGTTAAAGGGCGCAAAGGACGTTGTCTTTCCCGGCACGCCCCAGGGGGCTTTGCCGTTTTCGTCAAGGTACGTTTCCGTCATAACGGTGGATACCGTTTCTCCGCCGCAGGAAATTTCAAGGGGCTTGATTTCAATCGTGCCCTTGCTGCCACAGATCACCAGCTGCCGCCGCAGATAGCCGCCGGGCTCCAGCGCGCAGCATTTGGCAAAGGATACGCCGTTTTTGTAATGTAAAAGCGCCATGCCAAAGTCCTCGCTGTCAAGGCCGTCCGCGCCGGTGGCTTGATTGAGCGCGGTGATTTTCAGCGGCTCGCCCATGAACTGCACGATCAGATCGATCAGATGACACCCGAGATAAAACATCATGCCGCCCTTGAAATTGCCAAGCCATCGGCGGATCTTCTCCGGATGATAGCAGTCCATGTGCGCTTCCACGCTGTAAATTTCGCCCAGCTTCCCGTCGCGCGCCTGTCTGAGCGCATACTGCACCGCAGGATTGTAGCGATACATATAGCCCGTGTGGAAAACAAGCCCTTTTTCCTCCACGGCGTCCATCAGCTGCGCAAAAGCTTCGCCTTCCGTGCCGCAGGGCTTTTCAAGGTGCATGGGCAGCCCCTTTTGCGCCGCCAGCAGGGCATAGTGCGTCTGCACATCCTCATCGCACTCAATCACTACCGCATCCAGATCATCCATGGCGAGGATTTCTTCCGCCGTTAATGAACGCTGGCCTTTGAATACATCATGCAAGGGCTTTGTGTGCTTATCCACATCGGCAAAGCCCACCACCTCAAATACCTCGGGATGCGAAAGCAGGCTTTTAAACACCTGCGAGGCATGCTCGTTTTCGGCGGTACCGATCTGCGCCACGCGGATTCTTTTCATCGTCATTCCTCCGTCTGCCATTCAAACACAACGCCCAAGGGGAAGTTATCATCATTCGCCAGGCGGGTGAATACGTCAAAGGCCGCCTCCGGCCTGTGCGTTTCGCAGATCATATCCCGGATATTCAGCCTGCCCGCCGCCAGATATTTGAGCGCCGCTGCGCAGTCGTCATAATGCGTCCAGTGATGCGGATAGGACTCCTTCTGCGCGCGGGCGTTGGTGTGCGCACCGATGATTCTGATGCCGGGGAAATGTACGTCGTGGTAGAAATCCACCTCCACCCGGCGGCGCGTGCAGCCAAGCAGCGCAATGCGCCCCATCGGCGCCATGGCGCGCAGCGCCGTTTCCATGGCGGCGGGATTGCCGGTGACTTCAATCACGGTATTGACGCCCCTGCCGCCGGTAAGCGCCTTCAGCTGCTCCTCATAATCGGGGGCGGAAGGATCAAGCGCGGCGTCGGCGCCCAGTTTCAGCGCCAGCTCCCGGCGCTCTTTCTTCAAATCCACAGCGATCACAGGCGTCGCGCCGTTAAGATGCGCATACTGCACAGCAAACATGCCAAGCAAGCCAAGCCCAACGATCAGGCAGCTTTCGCCCAGTTCAATTTCCACCTTGCGGATGGCCGCGAGCGAAAACGTGGAAATGAAGATAAACGCCGCGTCGCGCATATCGACAGTATCGTTTTCAATGCGAACCACATTGCTTTCGGGCAGCGTGTTATACAGCTTGTGCTTGCCCCAGTACGTCACCACGCGGTCGCCCGGGCGCACGCTTTCAACTCCCTCGCCCACGCTTTCCACCACGCCGCTGCCGCTGTAACCGACCGTGCGGGGAAAAGACACCTTCGGCTCGCGCGACGCGCCGTTGACATACGGATCGCCCGTCAGATTGGCGCGCTCTGTGCCGGAGGAAATGGCCGTATAGCACATTTTCACCATCACCTGGCCCGGACCGGGCATTTTCTTTTCCGCATCGCACAGCTGCGCGACATTCTTTTCCGTAAAGATGATCTGCTTGTTCATATTCACACCTTCAAACCGAAATTATTGTCCGATTTCCGCAAGCAAATGCCTGACGGTTGTTTTGGGCAGCAGCGGCCAGTGCGGGTGCTGCGCACGAAAGGCCAGAGTAATCTCCTCCGCCTCCATCTGCCGATGCGCCTTTACAAATGCGCTGATTTCCTCCAGCACACTTTGGCAGCCGGCAAGATACCAGGCAATCTCCTCCGCAC
>JAZQXQ010000333.1:0-4287 GCA_045632965.1 Clostridia bacterium | reverse complement strand
CTTTTTCATTTTGAGCACCTCTTCTTTCCTTTAGGGTACTTTTATTACTTTAGCCATCACCAGATAACGCTGCTCGCTGTCGCCTCGATGGCTGGTCGACAGAATGAGCACCTGTTCGCCCGGTTCCGGCTTAAGTACGGTATCAAGATGCATTCCTAACTTTCGGGTCTGATACACTTCTTCAAAGAAGCGAACATAGCGCTGTTCAGACCGGAAGTTGTAGTAATGCAGAATGTGGATGGAGGAAAACGGCACCGCGGCAAACACGGTGTATTCCTGCGTTCCCTCCGGCAGATGCAGGTAAATCGTGCGGCAATCATCAAAACTGCCCGAATAGATTTCCTGCAGGTTGCGAAGCGGCGAATTTTCCTTGCCGCTGCCGCCGTAAATGAGCGTCACGGGATCGGAAAAATCGTTGGCGTTGTAGGCTGCTTGCGTGTAGAGCGTGCCCACGCCATTTTCGTTGCCCTTTTCGTCATGGGTGGCGTAAAAGGCGTTGTCGCTCGGGTGCTGCATGACGGGCAGCGTCCAGCCCGCGCCGGGAATTTCAATCACCGCCGTCAGCTGCGCGGGATCCACCCCGTTTTCACGGCAGTAGGCGTCATACACGCTTTCCGCGCCCGCGCTGCACGCAAGGCATAGCAAAAGGAGCACGCAGAGCAAAATGCTTTTTTTCATCGCGTTCCCTCCAGCAGCGCTTTTTCCATCCATTGAAGATGATTTAGCGCGTCCTTGCCAAGTTTTTTGTCGATTGCCTGCACAGCGCCCGTCATATTGGGCGGACGCGACTGCATGTTGTGGCAGTCCGTGCCGAGAAAGTGAATCAGCCCGCGGTCGAGCATTTTGAGCGCCTTGCGCTTGGTCGTAAAGCGCTGGAAGAAGGACGCATTCACCTGTACCCAGACGCCCTCGTCCACCAGTTCCTCCACCACGCGCAGGCTCTGGAATTGCAGATACCTTTCCACATGCGCGAGGATGGGCCGGATGCCGCAGGTTTTTTGCATCTCGCCGATTTCTCTGAGCATGCGGTCGTTCCATGTGCAAAAGGGCATTTCGATCAGCATCGCGCCGGTGTCACCCAGGCAGAGCGCTTCGATGTTTTCCACGCGGCTGATGCCGTCAAAGTAGGCGACCTCCGCGCCCGGCAGCACCCTTTCGGGCCGCACATTCTCATAGCCTTCGGCGCTTTCCAGCGCTTCCAGGCAGCGGGCCCGGCGGCGCAAAAAGCGCTCGGGATCCTCCCGGTGCGGATAGAAATGCGGCGTGAACGCAATGCAGTTTACGCCCGCTTTCTTTTCAGCAGAGAGCATCTGCAGCGTTTCTTCCACATCGCGGCTGCCGTCGTCCATGGCGGGCAGGATGTGTGTGTGCAGATCCAGCATATTACTTGCCTTCGCCGTACTGGTCGTAATAACCGTAGCGGCTCTTATAATACTTGGACTTGTACTTATACTTCTTGCCGTAGCCGCCGCTGCCGGAATTGGCGCAGGTAAAGACAAAGCCCAGCAGATTGCCTTCGACGAAGTGGATCTGGCGGATGGCTTCGCTCAGGCTGTGGCGGTCGGTATGCTCGTTACGCACCACCAGGATCATGCCGTCCACCAGCTTGGTGGCAATCAGCGCATCGGTAACGGCGATGATGGGCGGCAGGTCCATGATGATATAGTCATAGCGCGTGCTCAGCCAATCCATCAATTGACGCATACGGCCGGAGCTGAGAAGCTCCGAGGGGTTGGGCGGGATATCTCCCGCCACCAGCACGTCAATGCGCACGGGCGTGCCGTTCGTCTCGCTGATCTTATAGCGCTGGATGAAGGGCGTAGACTTGTCGGCCAGCGCATTGGTAACGCCCGGACGGGGCTGCACGTCCAATTTCAGCTTGATGGAGGGCAGACGCAGATCGGCCTCCAGCAGCAGCACGCTCTTGTTCATTTCGGCCAGAGAGGCCGCCACATTGATGGCGCTGGTGCTCTTGCCCTCGCCGCGCAGGGAGCTGGTCACGCCGATTATATGCGCGCGGCCCTCCTCCACATCGGGCAGGGCAAAGAGCAGATTGGTACGCAGCAATTTGTACGCCTCACGGGAGGCAAAACTCAGTCCCGCGCCGAAGGTCCGGGAAACATCCACTTTGACGGCGTTATTGGTTTTTTTGTTCTTGCCTACCATCACAGCAGCTCTCCCTTCTCTTTCTTATAGTTCTTGGAACGCGGATGGCGCACGGGCTTTTCCGGCTCGGCCGGCTTTTTATTCTTCCCGTCCTTTTTTTCTTTGGGTTTCTTTTCCTTCTTTTCCTTGTCCTGCGAGGACTGATTGTAATAATAGTAGTTATCGTGGTGCTTTTCGCCCAGCATATCAGGCACCACGGAGAGCAGCGGGATATCGGGATAGGTTTCCAGCAGGTAATCCTCCGAGCGGATCTGGTTGTCGGTGATCTCGATGACGGCAATAATCAGGCAGCTGATCATCGCGCCCACCAGCATGCCGAGGATGGTGTACTTGGGCACGCTGGGCGACACCTTATTGGAAGCCACCACCGCGTAGTCCACAATGCGCACGGAGCTGCCTTCCACGATGTCGTTGATCTTCTCCGGCAGCACGATGGCGATGGTGTTGGCAATGCGCTCGGCTTCATAGGGGTCATCCGTCTTGACGGTGACGGAGAAAACCTCGGTATCGTTGACGGGCTCGGCGGTAATGACCTTGCACAGTTCGCCGTAGGTATAATCCAGCTGGCCCAGCTCGATCACCTCTTCCAGCGTCATGCGCGTTTCGAGAATGACGAGGTAGGTATCCACCAGGCTCTTGGCGGCGGAGATTTCGGAGGATGAAATACTGAAGCTCGTCGCGCCCACGGAGAAGGAGCTGTTGTTGACATACATCAGCACGCTGGATTCATACAGGGGCGTGACGAAATACAACGCATAGGACATCAGCAGCGCGCCGCAAATCAGCATGCACAAAACAATGATCCACGCCCGGCGCAGCAGGCCGTTCATGATTTTCAGCAGGTCTATCTTGATGTATTCGTTATCGTTGTTCATGTGAATCCCTTCCACTCCTTGTGTTCTTGCTGACGGTGTACGGTTACACCGCCTGCAATGTGTTTCCACATTCGGAAAACCGCAACATTCTGCGGACTTTTTTAACATTTTGCTGAATTTTCTGTGATTACGGGCATTTTTACATGCTACAACCCGTTCTTCAGGATGCAAACAAACGGCCCGACGCTTCCGCCGATGCCAGAACCTGAAGACAGACCTATTCAGTTCATCATATCTTAGCATATATTTCAGTATTTGGCAACCTACAAGTAACTATATCCTGTATATTTTCTGCCAAAAAGCATGTCCGAACCACAACATATGCTACGAATTTGTTAATTCTTTGGCGCATTCGTAACACTTTCTCAATAAAAGAAAAAACACCGTAACGATGTTACGATGTTTCCTTATATTATATGCCGTTCACTTCATCTCCGCCATGATTGCCATCATGTCGTTGGTCATCAGCGTGTCCGCGCCCATGCTCAGCATTTCCGCAGCCTCCTGCGCAGTATCGGCAAAGCAGATATTGACAATCAGCCCCTTTTCGTGGGCATAGGCAATGACCTCTTTGGAAGGGTGGCTGATCTGAATCTTCTGCAGACCGGCAGCCGCTGCCGCGTCAACCGCCGCAAAAGGATCACCCTTGGTGCAGTTAAAGCAGGTGCAGCGGGCAATCTCCGGCGCGATCCGGTGGAAGGCATTCAGATGCTCCAGCCGCGTGGACGTGACATACACATGCTTTTCGCAGTGATACTTGCGAATCAGCGCCGCCACCTGCTCATACACAGGCGCGCCGATATCCAGATCCCACATTTTCATGTGGATATTCATGATGACCGAGCGCCCCAGCTTGCGCAGCACGTCCTCCAGCAGCAGCAACCGCAGGCCCTTATACGCCGGCGAAAATACGCTGCCGTAATCCAGCTGCTGCAATTCCTCCAGCGTATATTCGTATTCCATCCCCTGACCGTCGGAAATCTTGGTCAGATCGCGGTCGTGCATGGAAATCAAATGCCCGTCCCGGGTGGGCAGCACATCCAGTTCTATTTCATCCGCACCAAGCGCGATGGCCGCGCCGTAGCCGGGCAGCGTGTTATCGGGCGCCGCGCTGCACATGCCGCGGTGCGCGCAGATGCGCGGATAGGGGTGGGTGTCATCATCAGCGATCAGCAGATTATAGTTCATGGCGAATCTCCTGCAACATGATATGGATTAACAAAAACGCCCTTTGTTTTCACAAAGG
>JAZQXQ010000332.1:0-6406 GCA_045632965.1 Clostridia bacterium | reverse complement strand
TATTCCTTTCGCCTGATTCCCGCCGGCGGCTTCTGCGGCTTTTACGGTGAGGATGATGCAAGCGGGAGCGAAAAGGATGATCCGCGCTCGATGATGCTGCAGCCTGCGTGGAAGCGCCTTATCACCATTGCGGCCGGCCCTGTGATGAACTTTGTGCTGGCGTTTGCAGTGGGCCTTGTGTTCTTCTTCGGCTACGGCTTGCCCGTGGCGGACGGAGAACTGATTTCGCAGATCACCGAAGTATCGGCGGGCTCTCCGGCGGAAGCGGCCGGCATGCTGCCGGGGGACATCATCACGGCGATCAACGGCGTAAAGGTAACGGATAACGTATCCGAATTGGTCGGCCAGTATCAGGTGGGCGGCGAGGCCCTCAAGGTAACTGTTTTGCGCGGCGAAGAAGAATTGACGCTCAGCGTTGCGCCCGAATACGACGAAACCGAGGGCCGGCTGCTCATGGGCATTATCATGACGGTGGGCTACGGCGAGGATTACGAGATTATCTGGCAGCGCATGGACGCGGGCACGACGATCCGCCATACATGGGACACCTGCGTGAGCGCGGGCGGCATGATCCTTGAATCGCTCAAAGGGCTGGTCACGCGCGGTGAGGGCTTGGATGAAATGGCGGGCCCCGTGGGTGTGATCAATGTGATTGCGCAGGAAACCAAGACCTACAAGCTGATGGGCTATCTCAATATGCTGATGATGATTTCCATCAACCTGGGTTTGGTCAATCTTCTGCCTATTCCGGGCCTTGACGGCTGCCGGATTCTCTTTGTACTGTTTGAAATGATCTTCCGCCGTCCGGTCAACCGCACGGTGGAGGCGTACATCCATCTGGCCGGGTATGTATTCCTGATCGGTCTGATGATCTTCTTTACCTTCAAGGATGTTCTCAACATCTTTGGCTGAGGAGGTATTCTATGAGTACTCGAAAGATGATGGTGGGCGCCCTGCCCCTTGGCGGCGGCGCGCCGGTGTCTGTACAATCCATGACCAATACCGATACGCGCGACGTAGCGGCGACGCTTGCGCAGATCAAAGCGCTGACAGAAGCGGGCTGCGATATTGTGCGCGTGTCGGTGTATGACGAAGACTGCGTCAAGGCCGTGCGCGCGCTGGTGGACGGCAGCCCCGTGCCGCTGGTGGCGGATATTCATTTCAATCACAAGCTGGCGATCGGCGCGATTGAAAACGGCATTTCCAAATTGCGCATCAATCCCGGCAATATCGGCGGTGAGGAGAACGTGCGCCGCGTAGCGGACTGCGCCAAAGCGCATCATGTGCCCATCCGCATCGGTGTGAATGCGGGATCGCTCGAAAAAGAGATCGTTGCCCGCGACGGCGGCGCGACAGCCAAGGGTCTGGTGGACAGTGCGCTTACGCATGCGGCAATGCTGGAAAAAGTGCATTTTGACGATATTGTTTTGTCGCTCAAAAGCAGCGACGTGCGCATGACGGTGGACGCGTACCGCCTCGCCGCGCAAAAGTGCGATTACGCGCTGCATGTGGGCGTGACGGAGGCCGGGCTGCCCGGTCAGGGCAATATTAAATCCGCCATCGGCATCGGGTCGCTTCTGCTGGACGGCATCGGCGATACCATCCGCGTGTCGCTGACGGGCTCTCCGCTGCCCGAAGCGCAGGCGGGCATTGATATTCTGCGTGCCTGCGGATTGCGGAAGGGCGTGCACTTTGTTTCCTGCCCTACCTGCGGCCGTACGCGTATCAATGTAGAGGGTATTGCCCGCGCGGTGGAGGATGCGTTCAAGAATCTCGATAAGGAAATCACCATCGCGGTGATGGGCTGCGTCGTCAACGGGCCCGGCGAGGCGCGCGACGCCGATATCGCCCTGTGCGGCGGCGACAACTGCGGCGCGCTGTATGTGAAGGGTCAGTTTGTGCGCAAGCTTTCGGGCGATCTGGCGGAGGAATTTATCGCTGCCGTAAAGGAAATCATTCATGAGCTATGAGGAACTGCTGGAAAGAATTGAAAAAGCAGCGCCGAATCTGAAGGGCAAAATCACCATTGACCGCGTGATTTACAAGCGCGGCAGCGGGCACGCCTATTTCTATCTGCTGTCCGATGCGATTGCGGGGGAGAGCGAGTATCTTGCGGTGCGGAAAATCCTGCGCGCGGCATTCCCGGGCGTCAGGCTTTCTTTGCGTATCGCCAGCCCCGGCTTAAAGGATGATTTTATTCATAATCCCGGCGCTTACGCCCATGTGATCAACAGCATCCTCATGCGCGAGCATCCGGCGGTGTCGGCGTGGGAATATGATATGCGCTATGTCTGTGAGGATGGAAAACTGGTGCTGGAGCTGCCGGATGATTTTTCCATGCGCTATCTCAAAGAGCGCGGACTGACGGACAAGATCAGCGACGCGGTGTATGATATTTTCTGCGAGCGGCTGGAGGTTGTCTGCCGCGTGACGGGCATCCGCGAGGAGACCGCCGAGCGCATCGAGCGCGAACGCCGCGCCGAGCAGGCGCTGATTGAGCAGCGCAAGGAAATGGCGCGCAAGCGCGAGGAGGAACTCAAGCGCCGCCGCGAGGCTGCTGAAGAAAAGAAAAAGCGCCTGATCCGCGGCCGCCCAATCACAGAAAAGCCTGTGCCGATCATTGAACTGAATAACGACTCGGGCGAGGTGGTCATCGCCGGCAAGCGCCTTGACTATGAAGAAAAGGAAATCAGCAACGGCGAAATGCTGCTGGTATCCTTCAATGTGACGGACTATACCGGCACGATCAAGTGCAAAATGTTTTTGCGCTACCGTCCCAAAGCACCCAAGGATCAGGAAGAAGAACTGCCGCCCATTACCGACGAGCAGCGCGCGGCGGTGACGGACGTATGCAAGCGCCTTAAGGATTGCGACGGCGTGATGGTCAAGGGCGAGTGCCGTTATGACAGCTTTGCCCACGAATGTACCGTCATGGCGGGCAGCATCGTCAAATACGATCTGCCGCAGCGCATGGACAATGCCGAGGAAAAGCGCATCGAGCTGCACCTGCATACGCAGATGAGCAACATGGACGCCGTGGCCTCGGCCTCGGCGCTGATTGCCCGCGCCGCCAAGTGGGGGCATCCCGCCGTTGCTGTCACCGATCACGGCGTTGTGCAGGCGTACCCCGAGGCCTTCGGCGCGGCGAAAAAGAACGGCATCAAGCTGATTCCCGGCGTGGAGGGCTATTTGACGGATGAGGAAATGATCGTCCGCAGCGAAAATGAGGACAAGCGTCCGCTTGATACGCCCATTGTGGTATTGGACTTTGAAACCACCGGCCTTGATACGCGCAACGACCGCATTATTGAAATCGGCGCGGTGCGGCTGAACGGGGATCAGATTACCGACAGCTTGTCTGTGCTGGTGAACCCTGAAGAACTGCTCAAACCCAAGATCACCGAGATTACGGGCATTACCGATCAGATGCTGCAGGGACAGCCGGTGATCAAAGATGTGATGCCGCAGCTGCTTGATTTTATCGGCGATTGTCCTATCGCCGCGCATAATGCGGACTTTGATACCGCAGTGCTGGCAAGCGAACTGCGCCGTCTGGGCATTGAAAAGGAATATACCGTCATCGATACGCTGGCCTTTTCGCGCAAATTGTATACCGATATGAAATCGCACAAGCTGGGTGTGGTGTGCAAGCGCCTGGGCGTGTCGCTGAAAAATGCGCACCGCGCGGTGCATGACGCCACCGCCACGGCTATGTGCCTTTCGCAGATGATGGCAGAGGCCGGCAAGCGCGGTGCGCAGACGCTAAGCGATGTCAATGAGGCGGTGTCGGGCTACACGCTGGGAAGCAGCAATCATATTGTGCTGCTTGCCAAAACGCAAAAGGGTTTGCAGAATATCAACCATCTGGTCAGCGACGGCCATCTTAAATATTTCCGCCGCCGTCCGCACATGCCCAGAAAGAATATTCAGAAGTACCGCGAGGGCATCATCGTGGGCTCTGCCTGCGAGGCGGGCGAGCTTTTCCAGGCGGTGCTCGCAGGCGCGGACGAAAAGAAGCTGCGCCGCATTGCGAGATTCTACGATTATCTGGAGATCCAGCCCATCGGCAACAATGAATTCATGGTGCGCGAGGGCAAGGTGAAGGATCATGAGGAGCTGCGCGAACTCAACCGCGTGATCGTGCGGCTGGGCGAAAAGCTGGGCATTCCCGTTGTCGCCACGGGCGACGTGCATTTCCTTGATCCGCAGGACTCTGTGTTCCGCGCCATCCTCATGGACGGCATGGGCTTTGACGACTGCGACAATCAGGCACCGCTGTATCTGAAAACAACGGAGGAAATGCTGGAGGAATTCAGTTACCTTGGCGAGAAAAAAGCGCGCGAGGTCGTGATCGAAAACCCGCGCAAAATCATGGAAATGGTGGAGGATATCACGCTTTTCCCCAAGCATCCCGAGGGCAAGACGACCTTCTCGCCCGTGTGGGATTTTGCACCGGATGACATTCACCGGATGGTTGAGGAAACCTCGCACGAACTGTATGGCGACGTGCTGCCCGAGATTGTGGAAAAGCGCCTTGACAAGGAAATGAAATCCATCATCGGCTACGGCTATGCGACGCTGTACGATATTGCCAGTAAATTGGTGCGCAAGTCTCTGGCGGACGGATATCTGGTTGGCAGCCGCGGCTCGGTTGGTTCGTCTCTGGTGGCGCGTATGTGCGGCATCACCGAGGTAAACGCGCTGCCGCCGCATTACCGGTGCGAGCATTGCCGCAAGGGCTTCTTTGATATTCCCGAGGGCTACACGCTGGGCGTTGACCTGCCGGACGCTGATTGTCCGGACTGCGGACGTCCCCTGGTGAAGGACGGCTTTGATATTCCCTTTGAGGTATTCCTTGGCTTCAAGGGCGACAAGGTGCCCGATATTGATCTGAACTTCTCCGGCGAATATCAGCCCCGCGCGCACGCTTACATTGAGGAACTTTTCGGCACGGGCTTTGTGTACCGCGCCGGTACCATTGGTACTTTGGCGGATAAAACGGCATACGGATATGTGATGAAATACCTTGAAAAGCGCGGGATCGTGGCGACGGAAGCGGAAAAGAACCGTCTGGTCGCGGGCTGCGTGGGCGTCAAGCGCACCACGGGCCAGCATCCCGGCGGCATCGTCGTGCTGCCCAAGGCGTATGACATCTGCCAGTTCACCGCCATTCAGCATCCGGCGGATAAAGAAAATATCGACATCATTACCACGCACTACGACTTTAACTCCATGCATGATATTCTGGTAAAGCTCGACTGTCTGGGCCATGACGACCCGACGATGCTGCATATGCTGGAGGAGCTGACGGGCGTAAACTTCAAGGATATTCCCCTGGATGACAAGCCGGTCATGTCGCTGTTTACCTCAACCGAGGCGCTGGGCGTAACGCCTGAGCAGATTGAATGTCCCACGGGCACGCTGGGTATTCCGGAGTTTGGCACGCCCTTTGTTATCGGCGTACTGCAGGATACCATGCCCACCACGATGGAAGAGCTTGTGCGCATTTCCGGTCTGTCGCACGGCACGGACGTATGGCTGGGCAATGCCAAGGATCTGGTGCAGAGCGGCACAGCCACGCTGCGCGAGTGCGTGTGTACGCGCGACGATATCATGAACTATCTGATCAGCAAGGGCTGCGACAGCAAGATTTCCTTTGACACGATGGAAAGCGTGCGTAAGGGCAAGGGCTTAAAGCCTGAGATGGAAGCGGCCATGATTCAGAACAACGTGCCGCAGTGGTTCATCGACAGCTGCAAGAAGATCAAGTACATGTTCCCCAAGGGCCATGCCGTGGCGTATGTGACCATGGCGCTGCGCGTGGCGTGGTATAAGGTACACCGGCCCTTGGCATACTATGCTGCGTACTTTACCATCCGCGCGACGGGCTTTGATGCATCGACGATGATTCTGCCCATTGACCGCGTGAAGGAAAAGCTGCATGCCTATGACGAAAGCGATCAGAAGGCAACGGCCAAGGAGCAGGATGAAAAGACGGCGCTGAAGCTGGTGCTTGAAATGAACCAGCGCGGATATCAGTTCCTGCCGGCCGATCTGTATAAGAGCGACGTGACGAACTTCAAGATCGAAGGCAACAATCTGCGCGTGCCCTTCACGGCCATCGGCGGCCTGGGCGAATCGGCGGCGCAGGGCATTGTGGCGGTGCGCGACAAGCCCTTCCTGTCGATTGAGGACCTCAAGAACCGCGCCAAGGTATCAAGCGCCGTGATCGAGCTTTTGCGTGCTGCGGGCGCGCTGGAAGGCCTGAAGGATACCAACCAGGTAACGCTCACCGAACTGATGGGCGACTGGGGCGCGGACGACAGCCAGACAAGCCTCTTTTAAAGCTGCTTTTGCGGGAAGGTTGCGTAAAAAACGGAATTTTCCCGCAAAAACCGGGCTTTTT
>JAZQXQ010000331.1:0-4455 GCA_045632965.1 Clostridia bacterium | reverse complement strand
TCTGGGCAACGCCAAGGGCGAAATCGACCAGATGAACCGCTACAACTATCTTGTGATCAACGATGACGTGGATACCGCCTACGAGCAGCTCAAAGCCATCGTAACAGCGGAAAAACACCGCTCCATGCGTTATTTCCCCGTCATCGAAGAATAATAAAAACTGATTTTCGGAGGAGAATCTTATGCCTATCAATAAGCCCGGTATCCGTGAACTGACCCAGAAGGTAGATTGCCGCTACACGCTGGTGATCGAGGCTTCCAAGCGTGCCCGCCAGCTGGTGGCCGGTGCTCAGCCCCTGATCGATCCCAAGGAAATGAAACCCGTGACCGTCGCCGTTGAAGAAATCAACCGCGGTCTTCTGACCTATCGCCGCAACCTGGAAGACGAGGTGTAAGAAACCATGTCGGTGCTTGACGGAAAGACTGTCGTTCTGGGCGTAACGGGCGGTATCGCGGCGTATAAGAGCTGCGAGATCGTTTCCCGTCTGCGCAAGGCGGGCGCGAAAGTGCATGTGATCATGACGAAGAACGCCTGCGAATTTGTCACGCCCATGACGTTTGAAACGCTGTCCAACCATCCCTGCGTGACGGATACCTTTGCGCGCCCCGAGCGCTGGGAGGTAGAGCACGTGGCGCTGGCCAAGGCAGCGGATCTTTTCGTGATTGCACCGGCCACGGCTAATATCATCGCCAAGATGGCGCACGGCATTGCCGACGATATGCTTTCCACCACCGTGCTGGCTACGCGCGCGCCCATTCTCATCGCGCCGGCGATGAATACCGGCATGTGGGAAAATGCCGCCACGCAGGAAAACTGCAAGGTGCTTTTGAACCGCGGCGTGCATTTTGTCGGCCCCGAAGGCGGTTTCCTTGCCTGCGGCGACGTAGGCGCGGGGCGCATGAGCGAGCCAAAGCAGATCGTCGAAAAGATTACCGAACTGCTGAGCAGAACGCAGGATATGGCAGGGCTGAAGGTGCTGGTCACGGCCGGCCCCACGCGCGAGGCGCTTGATCCCGTGCGCTTTGTCACCAACCGTTCTTCCGGCCGCATGGGCTATGCCCTGGCGGAGAGCGCGCAAAAGCGCGGCGCCGAAGTGACGCTGGTGACGGGCCCGGTGAGCATTCCTGCACCCAAGGGCGTAAAGGTGGTATCCGTGCAGTCGACGGATGATCTGTATCATGCGATGATGGCGCATGCGCCCCTGCAGGATATCATCGTGCAGTCGGCAGCCCCTGCGGATTATAAGGCCGAAGTGATCGCCCCGCAGAAAATGAAAAAGCAGGGCGATGAAAGGCTGGTGCTTACCCTTGTGCCCACGCAGGATGTGGCCAAGGCGGTGGGTGAGATCAAAAAAGACGGCCAGACGCTGATCGGCTTTGCCGCGGAAACCGAAAATCTGCATGCCAACGCCGAAAAGAAGCTGGACCGCAAGAATCTGGATATGATCGTCGCCAACGACGTGACGCGTCCCGGCGCGGGCTTTGATGTGGATACCAACATCGCGTCCATCCTTACGGATGAGGGCGTGGAGGATCTGCCGCTGATGAAAAAGACCGAGCTGGCCGATGTGATCTTTGACCGCGCGCTCAAACTGCGAGGCAAATGATGTACGCGCTGGTGATCGTGGATATCGCGCATGAGAGCGTGGACCGCCTGTTTACCTACCGGATTCCGGAGGGCATGGCGATTGAGCGCGGCATGCGCGTCAAGGCGCCTTTCGGCCCCAAGGTGAAGGAAGGCTATGTGCTGGAGATTTCCGATCATACCGATTATGATCCCGCAAAAATCAAGGATCTGATCGGTCCGATCGAGGACTATCCGGCGCTTTTGCCGCAATTGATCGATTTGGCCAAGGAGATTGCACACGATACGCATTGCCCCCTGGCGGAGGCGCTGCGGCTGATGCTGCCTGCCGAAATGCGCGGCGGCCGCGTCAAAATAAAGACCGAAACCGTTTGCCGCCTGCTGATTGCAGGCGAAGAGCTTGAAAAGGCGATTGCGGAATGCAAAAATGCCCGCAAGCGCCGGCTTTTGCTGGAGATGCTCTCGGATGGCAAATACTGGCCGCTGAGTGAAATTTCCTCTCTTGTTCGTGATGCCCGTAAGGGTCTTAATGACCTGTGCGAGCGTGGATACGCGGAGCTCGTTGAACGTGAAATTATGCGTTCGCCCTATCCGGATACGCTTGTGCAGGCGCCCGACCCGACATTGACCGCTGAGCAGGAAGACGTGCTTGATGAACTTCTGCCGGCCGTTACACGCGGGTCCGGTGCCTTTTTGCTTCATGGCGTCACCGGCAGCGGCAAGAGCGAGGTATTCATCCGTGCGGTCAAGCGCTGTCTTTCTCTGGGCAAAGGCGCGATCGTGCTGGTGCCCGAAATCGTACTCACCCCGCAGATGGTGACGTGGTTCCGCGCGCGCTTTGGCGATGTGGCAGCCGTGCTGCATTCCAGATTGTCAGCGGGCGAACGCTTTGACGAGTGGCGGCGTATCCGCCACGGCGAGGCGAGAGTGGTCATCGGCGCGCGCTCTGCGGTATTTGCGCCGGTGGACAAGCTGGGGCTCATCGTTGTGGACGAAGAGCATGAGCAAAGCTATTTGAGCGATCATTTTCCGCAGTATGATGCGCGGGAGATCGCCCATTCCCGTGTGAAACGCGAGGGCGCAGCCTTGGTGCTGGCCAGCGCTACGCCGTCGATCCTCAGCTTTGCACGCATGGAGCGCGGGGATTATACGCTGCTGGAAATGCGCAAGCGCGTGCATCAGCGGCCGCTGCCCGAGGTGACGGTGTGCGATATGCGCGAGGAATTGCGCCTTGGCAACAAGGGGATTTTTTCGCAGGCGCTTTTGCAAAAGCTGGATGAATGTATTGAGAGCGGTCAGCAGGCGATGCTTTTTATCAATCGCCGCGGCTATGCGCAGTTTGTCAATTGCCGCTCCTGCGGCAAGCCCGTGCGTTGCAGCAACTGTGATGTGAGCATGACGTATCACGAAACGGATCATTCTCTGCACTGTCATTGGTGCGGGCAGATCATCCCTATGCCGGAAAAGTGTCCGTCCTGCGAGAGCAAGTACATCCGCGCCTGCGGCGTGGGTACGCAGCGGGTGGAGCAGGAAATCAAAAAGCGTTATCCGGATGTGGGCGTCATCCGCATGGATAACGATACAACTTCCGGCAAGGACGGCCATGCCAAATTGCTCAGCCGTTTCCGCGCCCGCGAGGCGCAGGTGCTGGTGGGCACGCAGATGATCGCCAAGGGCCTGGATTTTCCCGAAGTAACGCTCGTTGGCGCGGTGCTGGCGGATACGTCGCTCAATATGCCAGATTACCGCGCGCCGGAGCGTACCTTCCAATTGCTCACGCAGGTGGCGGGCCGCGCCGGCCGTCACGATAAGAATGGGCAGGTGGTTATCCAGACCTACATGCCCGAGCATTACGCGATTGAAACGGCAGCGGCGCAGGATTACCGTGCGTTTTACCAGCAGGAGTTTGCGCGTCGAAAGCGCGGGCTGTATCCGCCCTTTACGATGATGGCGCGCCTGCTCTGCACGGCGAAGAATGAGGAAGTGGCGCAGGCCGTCAGCCGTGAAATCCTGAAAAAACTGGATGCATTTGTCGGCAGCCGGCTGAAACTGAGAAAGCGCGTATTGTTCATGCGTCAGGATGACGCGCCGATTAAATTTTTGCGCGGCTTCTATCGCGCGCAGGTGCTGGTAAAGCTGCTTGAGCATGACGACAGCCGCGAGGCGCTTGCGTTCATGCAGGAAATCGCCGATCAGGAATGGCCCTGCACCGTACAGCTTGAAATCAACCCCGCCTCGATGGCATAAGGAGATAGAAACATGGCGAAGAAAGAAATTCTGATCTTTGGAAACGAAACGCTGCGCAAGGTATCGCACAAGGTGGAAAAATTTAACCTGCGCCTGTGGCTGCTTTTGCGCGATATGGCCGATACCATGTATGAAGCCGAAGGCGTGGGCCTGGCGGGTCCGCAGATCGGCATTTTGCGCCGCGTGGTGGTCATCGATATCGGCGATGAAAACGGCCTGATTGAATTGATCAACCCTGAAATTATCCATACGGAAGGCGAGCAGGAGGGTCCCGAGGGGTGCCTGAGCAAACCCGGCCGTCAGGGCTTTGTGCGCCGTCCCAATAAGGTGACCGTGCGCGCGCAGGACCGCCACGGCAAATGGTTTGAAATTACGGGCGAGGGCCTGCTGGCGCGCGCCTTCTGCCATGAACTCGATCACCTGGACGGCAAACTGTACATTGACGTTGAGGATTATGAAATCCTGCCCGAAGAAGAGGACGAGGAGGAAGCGTAATGGCGCTGAGAATCGTTTTTATGGGTACGCCCGATTACGGCGTGCCCTCGCTCAAAGCCCTGGTGGATGCGGGCTATGACGTGGTGGGCGTTTTCTGTCAGCCGGACAAGCCCTCGGGCCGCGGCAAG
>JAZQXQ010000330.1:0-4558 GCA_045632965.1 Clostridia bacterium | reverse complement strand
CTTGCTGTCGCCGTGCTTGACAAACTGCATCGTCACAAACGCAAGGCTCACAAACACCGCCGCGTAAGGGAACAGCGCCGTCATGCCGAACTTGTCCATCAAAAGGCCGCTGAAGTAGGGCGTGAGCGTCTGCGCAGCCATGCTCGCCGTGTAGTAAAAGCCCGTGTAGCGGCCGACGTCGCCGCCGCGGCACATTTCAACCACCATCGGGAAGGAATTGACATTGATCGTCGCCCAGGCGATGCCCGCCAGGGAGAAGAGCAGATTGATCACCAGCATGCCGGTATTCGCGCGCACGAAGGTCGCGGCGGTAAAGGCGATCGCCAGCATGGCAACGCCGGCGAGGATGCACTTTTTGCGGCCAACCTTAGAGGCAATCATGCCCACCGGCAAATAGGAAACAATCGCCGCAGCCTGCGCGATGATCAGCGTAGTGTTGTAATCGCGCGAGAGCACCTTGTCCGCGTATACGCTGTACTTGCTGGTAACGGCGTTATAACCGGCAAACCACATGATAATGGACGCGAGAATGAAAATCAGCGAGCGAATCTCTCCCCTGGAGAGCTTGCGCACCTGACCGTTTTCTTCCTTGACCTCTTCCACAAGACCGTACTTGCGGCTGTCCGCTTCCATCTCGGCCACAAAGCGCTTTTCTCGCACGGTCGCAAGGAAAATGATCAGCGCCGTAATCATCAGCCCCGCCACCACGGAGATGAACACCGTGTATCTCATCAGCGCATTGCGCGCGCTGCCGGTGGAGAAAACAATGCCCAGCGCCAGCACGATGATGCCGCCCGCGCTGCCCATCAGGTTAATCACGGCATTGCCCTTGCTGCGCAGGGGCTTGATCGTCACGTCAGGCATCAGCGCCACGGCAGGCGAACGGAAGGTCGCCATGGAGATCAGCAGCATCAAAAGCACCACAATGAAGAGCACCAGGGCCTTGGGCGACTGCTGCGTAACGGCATGCGCATACGCCTGACGCGCCGGCGCCACATAATTGATGTAATCGGGATTGGTAACGGCCTTGCCGTCCTTTTCAATCTGCAATTTCATGCCCAGGAAATCCTCGCGGGCGATGTTCTTTACGTCCTCGGTCTGTTCATCGCCCAGCACGTATTTTTCGCCCTCGGGCGTCATGAGAACGTCGTCAAACTCATAGTCGTACAGCGTGGTCAGCGCCTCGGGCGTATCCATGCCGCGCACGGCGTCGAGGTTTTTAAGCTGCATAGTGTCCGTCACGGTGAGCACCAGCATGAAAATGCAGGCGAGAATCGTGCCCGTAATGATAAAGGGCGTGCGGCGGCCGAGGCGGTTCTTTTTGCACTTGTCGGAGAGCGCGCCAAAGAGCGGCAGCATGAACAGCGCCAGCACGTTATCCAGCGCCATGATGATGCCGCTGTTCGCCTGCGACATGCCGAATTTATCGGTGAGAATCTTGGGGACGATGCTGTCATACGCCTGCCAGAAGGCGCTGATCAGGAAAAAGGCAAAGCCTACGCACAGCGTGCGCTTATAGTTCAGCTTCATCGGGGTACCTCCCATATTTCATTCTTTATATTGTACTGATTTAATTGTAGAAATGCAAGGGATTATCAAAAGTTAACGCTGCCTGCGGGCACTGCCCGCTGAGGTGTAGCCGGCCGTAGATGGCGTTATCCCTCAATATCTTCATTTCCGCATTGTTTCCCGCCTGTTTTCGTGCTATAATGTATTTTGTAATATTATGTCCAGGAGGAAACATGGACGAATTGATCCTTGAAGCTTCGCATGTAAGCTACGCCTATGAGGAAGACGGCGCCAATGCCGTAAAGGACGTGTCGCTTTCTTTCCGCAAAGGCGAAATGACGGCCATTTTGGGGCACAACGGCAGCGGCAAATCGACGCTTGCCAAGCTCCTCAACGGCCTGTATATACCCACAAAGGGCAAAGTGACGGTATGCGGCATGGATACCGCCGACGAAAGCCGCATCTGGGATATCCGTCGCAACGCCGGCATGGTGTTCCAGAATCCCGATAACCAGCTGGTGGCCTCCATCGTGCGCGACGACGTGGCCTTCGGTCTGGAAAATACCGGCGTGCCGGCACAGGAAATGCCCGCGCGCATTGAGGAAGCGCTCACGCAAGTCGGCATGCTGCCCTTTATCGATCGAGGCCCGCACACGCTGTCGGGCGGTCAGAAGCAGCGCATCGCCATCGCGGGCATTCTGGCAATGCTGCCCAAGGCTCTGATTCTGGACGAATCCACCGCCATGCTCGATCCCCGCGGCCGCCGCGAGGTGTTTGATACTGTCGAGCGCCTCAACCGCGAAAAGGGCATCACGGTCATCTGGATCACGCACTTTATGGAAGAGGCCGCGCGCTGCCAACGCGCCATCGTCATGCACAAGGGCGAAGTGGCGATGGACGGCACCCCGCAGGAGGTTTTCTCCCGCGTGGACGAATTGCGCCGCATCCGCCTGGACGTGCCGCCGATGGCGAACCTCGCCTGCCTTTTGCGCGACAAGGGCGTGAACGTGCCGCATCACGTGATGGATGTGGAGGGCATGGCCCGGGAGGTGCTCAAATGCCGATCGTAATTGAAAACATGTCCCATGTCTATCAGCCCGGCAGCCCCTTCAAGGCCGACGCGCTGACGGATATTTCCCTCACCATTGAGGACGGCGAATTGCTCGCGCTCATCGGCCACACGGGCAGCGGCAAAAGTACGCTCGCGCAGCACCTGAACGGTCTTTTGCAGCCGACAAGCGGCCGCGTGCTGGTAAACGGCAAGGATATCAACGAAAAGGGCGCCAACCGCAAGGCGCTGCGCCAGCAGGTGGGCCTGCTTTTCCAGTATGCCGAGTATCAGCTGTTTGAAGAAACGGTGTATAAGGACATCGCCTTTGGCCCGAAGAACCAGGGCCTGACGGGCGACGCGCTGGACGCGCGCGTGCGCGAGGCCTTCAGCCTGGTGCATCTGCCCGAGGAATGTCTGGAAAAATCGCCCTTTGAGCTTTCCGGCGGCCAGATGCGCCGCGTGGCGCTGGCGGGCGTACTGGCCATGCAGCCCAGCGTCCTGGTGCTGGATGAGCCCATCGCCGGCCTTGATCCCCGCGGCCGCGAGGAATTGATGCAGATCATCAACGAGCTCAAGGACAAGGGCGTGACCATCGTGCTCATCAGCCACAATATGGATGACGTTGCGCGCATGGCGACCAAGGTGGCAGTGCTGGAAAAGGGCCATCTGGCTATGCACGGCACGCCGCGCGAGGTATTCGCCCGCGGCGACGAGCTGGCGAAGATGGGCCTTGACGTGCCGCAGACCGTGCAGCTTTGCCGTGAGCTGCGCAAGGGCGGCCTCAACGTGCCCGATTGTTTGACGGACGAGGAATTGGCCGACGCCATCGCGCTGGCGCTGAAGGGAGGTGCCGGAAATGCTTAAGGACATCACCCTCGGTCAGTATTACCCGGTGGACAGCTTTGTACACCGCCTCGACCCGCGCGTGAAGATCATTCTCACCTTCTCGTTCATCGTGGGCGTGTTCATGGGCAGCACGCTTTGGGCGTACATCCCCGTCATCGCCTTCATTTATCTGGCGGCGAAGGTGGCGCATCTGCCCATCAAAATGCTGGTGAAGGGCTTAAAGCCCCTGCGCTTTATCCTGATTTTCACGTTTGTTCTCAATCTTTTCTTCTCCGGCGGCGACACGGTGCTGGTTAAAATCTGGTTCATCGTCATCTCGCAGGAGGGGCTTTTGACCGCCATCCGCTTCTCCGCGCGTCTCGTATTCCTGGTGACGGGCGCGAGCATGCTGACGCTCACGACCTCGCCCGTCGTCCTCACCGACGGTCTTGAAAGGCTGCTTTCCCCTCTGCGCAAGATCGGCTTCCCGGCGCACGAACTGGCCATGATGATGACCATCGCGCTGCGCTTCATCCCCACGCTGCTGGAAGAGGCCGACAAGATCATGAAGGCGCAGATGGCCCGCGGCGCGGACTTTGAATCGGGCAATATCATCGATCGCGCCAAGGCGATGATCCCCTTGCTTGTGCCGCTGTTTGTCAGCGCCTTCCGCCGCGCCGGCGATCTGGCCATGGCGATGGAGGCCCGCTGCTATCACGGCGGCGAGGGCCGCACGCGCATGCGTGTGCTGAAGGTAACGAAGAATGATTACATTGCTGCGGCTGTGGTTGCGGCGATGATTGTAATGACGAGCTTGCTGTAAGGGGACGAAGGGAACGAAAGGGACGGAGGGGACGTAACTTTCTTTGAGTCAAAGAAAGTAACAAAGAAACCAGTCGTTCAGTTTGATGGCCGCGTTTATGTCGCGGCAGTTGATTGAAAAAGGTGAGGAAGATCACGGATGCGAGCAAGCTCGCCCCGGTGACTTCTCTCACCTTTTTCAGTTTGCTACGCAAACCCGGATGGCGTTGCCATCCGAACTGCCGCTTTGTGGACTTGTGCGCAAGGTGCCGCCGTTTTTCTGCGGAAAAACGAGCGGGGGAGTCGCGCTGCGGCGCGAGAGGATAACGCTGCCTGCGGGCAGCTACACCTCATCAGCCTCACTTTGTTCGG
>JAZQXQ010000329.1:0-1544 GCA_045632965.1 Clostridia bacterium | reverse complement strand
TGATCTCGCCCATGTTGGTGGAGGTGCTCAGACTGTTAGTCTGGATTTTGTTGCTGTAGAAGTCAAGGTCAAACGTCGCGGGGTTGAAAAGCCACACGTCCATCGTGCCCTTGGCATACACAGGGGTCCTGTTAATAGCATAAGCCATAGTTTCGATCTCCTTTTCTTATCCCGACCGCGTTTAATTTGTTTGCGCGGTTCCGGGTTATTGCGGTATCAGTTTGTCCAGTCCGGGAGGCGCTCCGCTTTTGATCGCGTCGCCATGCTCCCGGTCCCATTGCTTGAGGTCTACAAGCCCGTGATTCGGATCGACCTTATCGAACATCCAGTTTGGCGCGGGATTCCCGCCCTTGAATTTGGTGCCGTTCCCTTCGGCGATGGCGCAGAGCATGTATATCATTCTCCGGTTGTGCGCCCTTTTAAGCCTGGTGTATTCCAGGATGGTCATGTTTCTAATCTCTTCCATCCTCAGTTGGCTTATCGCCGCCACACTGGCTATTTCGTCGAAAAGGTCGAGTTTCAGGTTCTGCCTTTTAGCGGCGCTTTTCAAATCTTCCTCCGCCTGCATGATCTCCGCATTATCGCTTTCATCAGGCAGTTCCGCGCCGTTCATATCGGCTATCGCCCTGCGCACCTCGTCAAGCTGCTTTGGGAGCAGTGCGCCCTGGTACTCACCGTACCGGACGATCATGCTTTTAAGCCCATCCTTATCCCCGTATTCGACAATGCATTTGTTGATCATGTCATACGGTATTCCGATACTCAGGCCCATAAGCACCTTGAACATGATGTACTCCATGCCGCCTCGTTCACGCAGCATGGTATATAGTGCGTCCGCGTAGCACTTAACAGCATAGCGGGCAGGGAGCGTTGACAACCTCATTGTCAGCGCACCGCTACACGAAAGCCACAGCGGATACACATCCATTTTCAGCGGGCTGAACTGCAGCCCGTACAGTTCCAGGGATTCTCCCCAGCGCATGTTTGTCTTTTGAAGCAGGGTTCCCATTTCTTCTCCTTCTGCCTCCTGTTTTATCGGCGTTACATATCGTCATCGTCGCGTGAACCCGGTTTCTCCTCGTCCGCGTCTCCGTCCGCATCGGCCAGCTTGCCGCATTTTATGTACGACGCCGTTATTTCATATCGCCTTTTTGATGGACAGTACTGCTGGTTCAGGCATATCTGCCCGTCAACGCCGCACTGTATGATCCCGGTGCCTATCCTGTCCATCCTTTTTTCATGCCTGCAATGCCATGACATTCCCACCGGCATCACCCTCACTTCAATACTGTAATTGCCTTCCCCTTTGGGGAAGGTGGCGCGCAGCGCCGGATGAGGTCTGCCTTCCCCTGTGGATGAGGTCAGAATCCGGCGATTCGGACATCCCTTTCGCTCGTCTCCCCATTGCACTCCGCGCGTATGGTCACTGTATCCGGGTAATACGCGGTCAGAACGAGCGAATTTCCGTTCTTTGCCCACTCGCACGACTTCTTGTTCTCCGTCTTGCTTTCGACGGAATACGTGAAGTCGGAGGCCAAGCGGTC
>JAZQXQ010000328.1:0-3514 GCA_045632965.1 Clostridia bacterium | reverse complement strand
TCTTCGGTTTTATCTGCTTCCAGTTCATGATCAAGAACACCGTAATCCGTGTGGACACCTCTGTCCGTCTCAACGAGGATCAGCCCAAGTTCAACGTCATGGAGGCCATGGGCAACTTCCTGAAGAACCGCCCCGCCGTGGGTGCCACTCTTGCCGCCATGGGCATGTTCCTCGGCATGCAGGGTGCCACCACTGCCGTGACCGTTCTCTTCCAGTCCTACTTCAAGAATGCGCAGATCTCCGGCCTCGTATCCATGTTCGCCATGATCCCGATCATCGCCTTCACGCCTCTGGCCCGCAAGATGGTCGCCAAGTACGGCAAGAAAGAACTGGCCTCCTTCGGCGCGGTCTGCTCTGTGTTCGCCTCTCTGCTGATGCTGATCCTGCCCATCACCCCCGACAGCAAGGGCCTGGTCATCTACATCGTTTGCCAGCTGATTAACAGCCTCGGCCTTGGCATCTACTCCACCGTATCCTGGGCCATGATGAGCGACGCCATTGACTACAACGAGTGGAAAACCGGCAACCGCGAAGAAGGCACCGTGTACGCGCTGCATTCCTTCTTCCGTAAGCTGGCTCAGGGCATCGGCCCCGCCGTCGCGCTGGTTATCATGGTTGCCCTGGGCTATGTGGGCGCCAACGAAGGCAATCAGACTCCCGAAGTTGCTCTGAACATGCGCTACCTGGTAGCCGCCCTGTATCTGTTCAGCGCCATCATGGAATTCGTGGGTCTGGGCCTGGTCTACAACCTGAACAAGAAGAATCTGGCCACCATGACCGAAGAGCTCAAGGCTCGTCACGCTGTCAAGGGCTGATTCACAGTCAAATAAATTGACAAAGCACGAGAAGGTGTTGCATAATAACAACACCTTCTCTCTTTGATTCAAGAGCAATATAAACTTTTGTTTAAGAAAGGACTTTGCAACATGCGTCAGATCGTAAACCTCAACCGCAAGTGGGCCTTCTCTAAGAACGCCCAGCACTGCCCCGGCCAGCTTCCCGAGCTGCCTTATTGGGTCAATGTTCCCCACTCCTGGAATGCCATCGACGGCCAGGACGGCGCGGGCGATTTCTACCGCGGCACCTGCTGGTACGTTAAGGAAATCGACCGCGAGGATATCCCTGCGGCCGAAAAGTATTTCATTGAAATCAACGGCGCCAACTCCTCTGCCGATCTTTATGTCGGCGGCAAGAAGCTGTGCCATCATGACGGCGGCTACTCCACCTGGCGTGTGGATGTGACCGAGGCGCTCAAGGAATCCACCCTGGTCGCCATCGCCGTGGACAACTCCGCCAATGACCGCGTATATCCTCAGGTGGCGGACTTCACCTTCTACGGCGGCCTCTACCGCAATGTCAACCTCATCTGCGTACCCGCTTCCCACTTTGACCTGGAATACCACGGCGCCCCCGGCATCATGGTCACCCCCACGGTGGAAGGCAAGAATGCTGCCGTTAAGACCCAGGTTTGGGTAAAGGACGCTAAGGAAGGCCAGTCCCTCCGTTATACCATCAAGGCTGCCTGCGGCTGCGTGATCAGCCAGGAAGAAACCTGCGCCTGCAAGACCGAGCACGAAGCCGTGATCGAAAACGTGCATCTCTGGCACGGCCGCAAGGATCCCTACCTGTACACCGCCACTGTTGAGCTGCTGGAAAACGGCGAAGTGATCGACACCGTTTCTACCCGCTTCGGCTGCCGCACCTTCAAGATCGATCCCGAAAACGGCTTCATCCTCAACGGTGAAGAATATCCCCTGCGCGGCGTCAGCCGCCACCAGGACCGCTGGGGCATCGGCAATGCCCTGCTGCCCGAGCATCACGAAGAGGATATGGAATACAACTGCGAAGTAGGCGCCCCCCCCATCCGTCTGGCGCACTATCAGCATGATCAGTACTTCTACGATCTGTGCGACGAAAAGGGCATGGTCATCTGGGCCGAAATCCCCTACATTTCCCAGCACATGCCCGGCGGCCGTGAGAATACCATCTCCCAGATGAAGGAACTGATTGCCCAGAATTACAACCATCCCTCCATCGTCGGCTGGGGCCTGAGCAACGAAATCACCATGAAGGGCGCGGAAGATCCCGACCTGATCGAAAACCACAAGATCCTCAATGATCTCGTGCACGAGATGGATAAGACCCGCCTGACCACCATCGCCATCGTCTCCATGTGCGATATGCACGCCGACTATGTGAAGATTCCCGATGTTGTGTCCTGGAATCATTACTTTGGCTGGTACGGCGGCGATACCACCATGAACGGCCCCTGGTTTGATAATTTCCACGCCCAGCTGCCCAACATCCCCGTCGGCGTGTCCGAGTACGGCTGCGAAGCCCTCAACTGGCATACCTCCAAGCCTACCCAGGGCGACTACACCGAAGAATACCAGGCCTTCTATCATGAAGAGCTGATCAAGCAGCTGTTCACCCGCAAGTATCTGTGGGCCACCCATGTGTGGAACATGTTCGACTTCGGCGCCGACAACCGCGCTGAAGGCGGCGAAAACGGTCAGAACCACAAGGGTCTGATGACCTTCGACCGCAAGTACAAGAAGGACGCTTTCTACGCCTACAAGGCCTGGCTGAGCGACGATCCCTTCGTGCATCTGTGCGGCAAGCGCTATGTTGACCGCGTGGAAGACGTGACCCGCGTCACCGTATACTCCAACCTGCCCGAGGTTGAGCTGTTCGCCAACGGCGTGAGCCTGGGCAAGAAGGCCGCGGAAGATCACTTCTTCTACTTCGATGTGCCCAACACCGGCAAGACCGAACTGAAGGCCGTCGCCGGCGACTGCACCGACGAAAGCGTCATCTGCAAGGTTGATACCTTCAACGAGTCCTATCGCCTGAAGGAAAAGGGCGCCATCCTCAACTGGTTCGATATCGAAGCGCCCGAGGGCTTCTTCTCCCTCAATGACAAGCTCTCCGACATCATGCAGAACCCCCAGGGCATGCAGCTCTTCGGCAGCCTCATGCAGCAGATGATGGGCCAGATGCAGGGCGGCAAGGCCATGGGCTTTGACGTGACCCCCGACATGATGAAGATGATGGGCGGCTTCACCGTGCTGCGTCTCACCAGCCTGATGGGCGCTGCCAACGTGAAGATCACCAAGGAGCAGCTGCTGGGCCTGAACGCGATGCTCAATAAGATTCCGAAGAATTAAAGGGGGATGTTAGGGAGGCGGCTTTGGTAGGCCAAAGCTAATCCGCAATTCGGCATTGTCGTAAAGTGAACGAGAGTTCACTTTACTCTGTGCCTCATTGGAACTTCATCCACCTTTATCTGCCAAAGGGCAGCGGCGGGAATGGGAACTGGGTGACGCTGCCCGCAGACGGCGTTATCTTTCCCGCGCCGCAGCGCGCCCCCCCGCTCGTTTTTTCGCAGAAAAACGGCGACCAACAAACATAACCGATTGGTTTCTTTGTTACTTTCTTTGACTCAAAGAAAGTAGCGTCCTCCCTCGTTTTCCCCCCTTTTTTCCGCATAAAAAAACCTGCCGCATGTTTCCAT
>JAZQXQ010000327.1:0-2575 GCA_045632965.1 Clostridia bacterium | reverse complement strand
GTGCTCTTCCGCATCATGGTGCCGATGTGCAAGCCCACGATGATCACCGTGGCGCTGACTGCCTTCATGGGCGGCTGGAACAACTACTTCTGGCCCAAGGTTATCGTCAAGGTGCAGGATATGTACGTGCTGACCGTCGGTGTGCAGCGCCTGCGCACTTCCTACGGCGGCGAAATTACCAACAACTATCACCAGATCATGGCCGGCGTTCTGCTGTCCATCATCCCGGTATTCATTGTGTTCGCCATCTTCCAGAAGCACATGCTCTCCGGCTTCACCAAGGCTGCGATGAAGTAAATCTATTAAAAAGAGCGTTCGGGCAACCGGACGCTTTTTTTATGTGCATGCGTGTACAGCTGAGATATTTTGTGGTAAGATGAAAAAGACTACACAGATGGAGGCGAAGACGATGCCTAATTATGATATTCTTTTTCTGGATATGGATGGTACCGTGCTCAACAGCCGCAATCAGGCTGGCGAACGCACGAGAAATGCGCTGAAAGCGGCGCAGGATGCAGGCGTTAAATTGGTGGTGGCCACGGGCCGGACGCTGAAGATTGCGCCACAGTTGATTTATGATTTGAATTTTGACTATGCGGCGGTCTCCAACGGCGCGTCTATTTATGATCTGCGCACGGGAGAACGGGTGTATCATCACGATTTCAATCCGGAAGCAGCCCGCGTGATATGCGAAGTGCTGACGCAGGAGTGCGATTTTATTGAATTTTATGCCAACGGCGGCATTGAGATTTCCAGAGCTTCGTACGAGCGCATCGGCAAAAGGCCTGTTCCGCCGTGGCACATGAAATACTTTGCCGAAAATGAGACGAAAATCTGGGAAAGCGAGGCGGCATTTGTGGCTGCCGGCGCGCCGGGACTGGAAAAAGTGTGTCTGGTGTGCTATGACGAGGCGATCCTTAACAGGGTGAGGGCAAGGCTTGTGCCTACCGGCCTGGCGGAAATCACATCCTCTATCGTCGGCGCACTGGAGATCAACGATAAGGGCTGCAGCAAAGGCGTGGCGCTCAGGGATATTTGTCAGCGGATGAATATTGACATTGCGCGCTCGGCGGCGATTGGCGACAGCCTGAATGATCTGACGATGATTAAGGCGGCTGGCTGCGGCGTGGCCATGGGGAATGGCTGGCAGGAAGTGAAGGCCGCGGCGGATTACATTACCGCGAGCAATGACGAGGACGGCGTGGCGCAATTTATTGAAAAAATGGTGCTGTGAAAATAAGGGAAGCGGTGGTGAAAAACCACCGCTTTTTGCGTCGATATCGTATACAATTTACAAAATTTGTGGTAATATGATATATGAGAAAATTTGCGGGAGAAGAGAAAATGCCCAATTATGATATTTTATTTCTGGACATGGACGGCACCGTGCTGACGGATGAAAAAACGGTGACAAGCCGTACGCGCACGGCGCTGCGGGCGGCGCAGGAAGCGGGCGTAAAGCTGGTGGTAGCCACCGGCCGCACGCTCAAAATCGCTCCGCCGATCATCCATGAATTGGAGTTTGATTATGCGATTGTCTCCAACGGCGCCTCTATTTATGATCTGAAAACGGGCGAGCGCGTGTATCATAACGCTTTCCGCAGTGAATCTGCGCGTGTGCTGTACGACCTGGTCAAGGATGAGTGCAATTTTATTGAGTTTTTTGCCGACGGCGAGATTCTCCTGTCCAAGGCTGCGCATGAATTGATAAATGTGCGTGAGATTCCTGCCTGGCATAAAAAATATTTTACCGAGAACAAAACGCCCATCTGGGAGAGTGAAGAAGCCTATCTGGCTGCCGGCGCGCCGGGCCTTGAAAAGATCGGCCTGGTTCGCTATAATACGGAGATTCTCAATCGTATTCGTCCTAAGCTTGAGGCGACGGGGCTGTTTAATATCACCGGCTCTATTCGTCGTTCGATGGAGATCAATGACAAAACCTGCTCCAAGGGCGTTGCGATTACGGAACTGTGCAGCCGTCTGGGCATTGATATCGCCCGCGCGGTGGCCGTTGGCGACAGCAGCAACGATGTGGCAATGCTCAAGGCTGCGGGCTGCGGCGTGGCGATGGCCAATGCCAAGCCCGAGGCAATGGCGGCGGCGGATTATATCACTACATCCAATAACGAGGATGGCGTGGCGAAATTCATTGAAGAAAAAGTGCTGGGCGGGAGTGAAGCATGATGGAAAGACTGCCGGCGTTTTTGCAGCAGGCGCTGATCAATCAATACGGCGCGGACATGGCGGCGCAGATTGCGCAGGGCATGGGGGAAGATAGGCGCACGTCGCTGCGTGTGAACACGCTTAAAAGCGACCGCGATACGATAGCGCAGGCGCTTATGCAAGCGGGCATTGCCTTTGAATGCGTGCCCTTCAGCGCGGATGCTTTCCTGCTGGAGGCGGGCAAGGAAAAGGAAATCCGGGCGCTGCCGATGTACGAAAACGGCGAAGTATACCTGCAGAGCCTGTCATCCATGCTGCCGCCGCTGGCGCTTGATCCTAAGGCAGGCACGGATATCCTGGATATGGCGGCCGCGCCCGGCGGAAAGACCACGCAGATGGCTGCGCTGACGGG
>JAZQXQ010000326.1:0-2723 GCA_045632965.1 Clostridia bacterium | reverse complement strand
ACTGCCGCGACAAAAATGCAGCCGCCTGACGCCAAAACGCCGGTTTTCGGGTGGGTTATAGGGAGGGGCTTTTGCCATCAAAAGCCGCCTCCCTATCGTTCCCCTCCTCTTACTTGCCGCTCATCTGGCGTTCCTGCTGCTCGATCATGCGCTTGACCATATAGCCGCCGATATAGCCGGCCTGGCGGGAGGGCAGATCGCCGTTGTAGCCGGGCTTGAGGTTGATGCCCAGCTCGCTGGCGATTTCAAACTTCATGTTATCCAGCGCCTGACGGGCTTCGGGGACGTTGATGTTGTTGGAGTTGTTGGAAGAATTATTCTGCTGGTTCTGCTGGGTGGCGGGGGACTGATTCTGCTGGTTGTTATACATGTTGGTTGACTCCTTTTTTTGATTACTTGCCGGCCATTTGCTTTTCGGCCTGTTCGATGAGGCGCTTGACCATGTAGCCGCCCACATAGCCGTTTTCGCGGCTGGTGAGATCGCCGTTATAGCCGGGCTTGAGGTTGATGCCCAGCTCGCGGGCGATTTCATACTTCATGTTGTTCAGGGCGGCGCGGGCTTCAGGCACGTTTACCTGATTGGAAGAATTCTGGTTCATTTTGCTTCACCTCCTCATTTCGGTACACGGCTATTTTGACCCGGCGCAAAAAAAATACGCTGGGAGTTTGTGCAAAAAAACAGAAATATCGCCAGAACGAACAGAAGGCTTGCGATTTAAAATGGGGCTTGATATTTGCGAACGCTTGAAGTAAAATAAGCATATATTTTGGACAAATGTTCGGAGGGATACGAAAGATGCACGAACTGCACGAAGCGATCCGCCGCGAAGGCAAGGGCATTGGCCAGCACATTGTCAAGGTGGACATGTTTTTGAATCATCGTCTGGATACCAGGCTGATGTTTGATATGGGCCGTGAACTGGCGGACCATTTCCGCAAGGAAGTGCCGGATATCGTGCTGACCGTGGAGGCCAGCGGCATTGCGATTGCGCTTGCCACCGCGCATGTTCTGGGCGATATCCCCGTGGTCTTTGCCAAGAAGAGCCAGGCGACCAACCAGTCCGATGACATGCTTACGGCGATGGCGCACTCCTTCACGCACGGCAATGACAACTGGCTGCGCGTGGACCGTCATTACCTGCCCAAGGGCAGCCGCGTGCTGATTGTGGATGATTTCCTTGCCAACGGCCAGGCGACGGATGCGCTGATGAGCATTGTCAAGCAGGCGGAATGCGAATTGGTGGGCATCGGCATTGCCGTGGAAAAGGGCTTCCAGGATGGCGGCAAGAAGCTGCGCGAGAAGGGTATCAACCTCAAATCCCTTGCGGTTGTCACCGGCATTGTCGATGGCAAGATCTGCATGGCCGGGGAGGATTAACGGCATTATATTACACCGGGGCACAGGCTGCTCCGGCTTTTTTCATGCAGCAAAACATGTAAAACATGCGCGTAAAAAAAGGAAGTTCGCCGCCTGTGGGTTGATAAATTCGGCGCAGCCTGTTATAATAAAGTGTATTGTCCTGTCCAACGTTAAAACAAGGAGTAGACAGCATGGCTGATTTTAATGAACAAAACGAAAAGCAGGTGGATTCCCGCTATCAGGTGATGCCTGAGGGATATGTCCGCCGCCGTCGTTCTGAGCGCCATAAGGCCGAAATGGAGATGGAAGAAATTGTTTCGTCTCCCGCTATTGAGGAAGAAGCGCTGCAGACCCGCGTGATGCCTTCCGTGCGCACGCAGAAAACGGAGGATGTGCAGGATTCGCCCTTTACTACGCGCGTCATGCCTGCGCAGAAGAAGGCTGCGTCCGTGCCTGAGGATAATCCCTACCGCCGTCCCGTGCAGGAGCAGACGGATGTGCGCACTTATGGCGAGGATGACCGCTATCAGGATCATCGCTACAAGGCGCAGGCCACGCAGCTGGAAGACGATCTTTATCCCGAAGACAACAACGAATACGAAGATTATGACGAGTATGATGACGATGACGAGCCCCGCCGCGTGTGGCCCGTGATCCTCATCAGCATTCTGCTGGTGCTGCTTTTGTTTGTGGCGGGCATTATTTTCCTGCCCAAGCTGATGGCTCGTCCCGAGGATAATTCCGGCGTTGTCGGCGTGCTTTATTCTGTCCGCGATAAGGCGGAGGATGCGCTGCAGCTGATTGGCATCAAGGAAGAGCCGGCGGAAATCCATCTTTTCCAGACCAGCAATACCGTTGCGACCGTCGGCAGCGAAATGAAATTCAGCATCACCACCACCAAGGCAGTGGAGAATGTGCGCATTGAAGATGCCGACGGCAAGGAAATCATCGGCACCGTGCAGTGCAAGGATGCGCCCAGCAATACGACCTGGGTAGTTTCCGTGCGCTTTGACTCGCCCTATACCGGCGAAGTGCATGCTGCGGTATGCGAAGGCGGCGTGTGGCATCTGACGCAGGGCAGCATGACGCTGCTGGTCACCGCCCCCACGCAGGCGCCTACGCAGGCCCCCACGCCGACCCCGACGGTAGCGCCCACCCATACGCCTACCATCGCGCCTACCGAGGTGGTTGTCGTTGTGCCCCCGGTGACGGATACGCCCACGGCTGAGCCTGTGAGCACCACCTTTGTGGTGCCTGCTACCGTGCAGGTAACGGCGACGCCTACGCCTACCCCGACGGCGACGCCCACACCTACGCCTACTCCCACGCCGACTCCGACGCCTACGCCTACCCCGACGCCCAC